>CAZCBG010000102.1:0-10395 GCA_964496885.1 uncultured Bacteroides sp.
TTTCAACCCTATAGGATATCGTATCGTGACAAACATTTATAATATCATTGTATTGTAAATTTTGAGTAGAATCAACGCTGGCCCATGAAACCAGCAGAGCATTGCTTTTAAATATTTTATAATAAAGTGAAGAAGTTGAAAGAAGTGGTGTGTGAATTGCATTCCAGCTTAAATTGGAAATACCTGTTCCTGAATTGGTTACTGTCAAATGAATACTTTGAACCGTATCTGATGCAGAAGTATATACGTTGCCCGAAGATTTGCATTTAATAAAATAAAAATAAGATTGATTATTTGCATTTACGTTCACATCTAAATAAGATGTTTGATTTACATTAGAAATGCTGTCAATTTTACTATAGACACCACTAGAAGAAGTGCTTCTATAAATATGATAACTATTAAACCCAATAATATCGGTTGGAAGTATCCAGCTCAGGCTTATATTTCCATTGTTAGCTACAGCAATACATCTTATTACCGGAGGTAACAGCGCAAAACTTTGATTAGAAATAATAAAAAGTAATATGACTATAAAATTTTTATTCATCTATTCATTAAGACAGTAAATTTATAAAATGGTTGTATAAAACATTATTTATTGTCGTTTACCAACGGATATTTCATACAAATTATTATCCTGTAGGTATTTATTTGCTACAATTTGTATTTCTTCGGGCGTAATCATTTCTATCGTTTTCAGGTATTCTTTATAATAATCAATCGATAAATCGAACTGTATCATCGATTTAATCATTTCAGCAATTGCAAAAGGCCCATCAATGCTTCTCATAAACTCACCTATTTTAAAGGTTTTTACCAACGACAGTTCTTCTCTGCATACCAGTTCTTCTCTAAGCTTTTTTAGTTCTTTATAGATTTCATCCAAGGTTTGGTGGGTATATTCCTCACCAACCTCTGTTGAAATAAAAAAATACCCTGAATGCTTAAGAGGCAATATTCCAGAACCAATCCCATATGTATAACCCTTGTCTTCTCTTATGTTTTTCATAAGTCTCGATCCAAAATAGCCACCCAAAATGGTATTGACTATTTTAAATTTATGAAAATCAGGATGCTGTCTTGTAAACATCACGCTACCTATCCTTATAGCAGATTGAACGGCATCTTCTTTTTCAATAAAGTTTTTAAGCTGAGGCGCTGCAGCTATACTAAAATTATCTTTATTTGAAATATGAAAGCTGGTATTTCCCCATTTGGAATTCCCAAAATATTTAGCCAACAAAGAAATGGAATCTGGCATTATCTTCCCAGAAATCAGAATATTACAATTATCAGAATGAAAATATTTTTGATGGAAATTTGTCAAATGTTTTTTCTCGATGCTTTCAATATCTTCTAATTCAGCTTTTTGCCCATAAGGATGAGTTGCACCAAATAGAAGTTCAGTAAATTTTGATCTGGCAATAAAATCAACCTTTTGCAAATTGATAGTAAGTTGAGATTTTTGCTTTTCTTTGAAAATTGAGATTTCATTTTCGGGGAATTGCGGTGATTTAACAATCTCTTCAACAAAAGGTAATAATTGCTCCAGATGCTTATTTAAACAGTATATCGTAAGCGATGCAAAATCTCTGTCAATTTCTTTTTCGATAAAAGCACCAAAATAATCAAAAGTGTCAGCAATTTTCTCTGCGGTGTACGAAAGTGTTCCTTCGCTAAGCAACTGAACTGTCGAGAATGCTGAAAATGGTATTTCCTGGTAATAAGTACCAGCTTTAAAAAGAAATTCAATTTTAAGCACATCCTGCGTTCCCTTATTTATTTGATAATAAGATATCCCATTGGGAAACTGATGTATAGATGGCATTAAACTATCAATCCCGAATGATTCGGGATTGATATTGATTATTTCGGGTGATATAATTCGATTTATTTTTTGTTTCATTTTTCTATCGGATAAGCGTAACGTGTCCTGTGAGGGTTTGAGGCATATTGAGTTCGTTGGTATATTTTATAGTGTAAACATAAACGCCCGAAGGAGCTTGACCTTCTTTGGTATTTCCATCCCAACCATCTTCTACATTCCGAGATGTATACACTACTTTTCCTGAACGGGAAAGTATAATAATTTCGAAATTAGTTATTTTGCTTCCATAAACTTTAAAAACATCTGATTGTCCATCTCCATTGGGGGTGAATGCATTCGGAATATAAGGAGCATTGCATTCCGAGACAGTTACAGTAATCAGTCCAGTCTTCCGATTTCCATTCTCATCCGTGGCAATTACACTGTAATCGGTAGATACAACAGGACTAACTACAATATTTTGCATTCTTTCTCCGGTACTCCATAAATAAGTTACAGCATTGCTTACACTCAGTGATAATTTTTCTCCTTTACAAATTGTTTGATCGGGTGAAAATTTAATTTCAGAAATTGGCATGGCTTTTGGCAAACCAGTATTGTTTACTGATGTAGGTTGTATATTAATTGCTTTTTGATTGGAAGCATTTGTATTTGTAGTTGAAAGTGCTAAGGGGTTTTTTTCTTTCTGATCGTTGTTTTTTTCAGTAAGTTTTTGATTATTATCAACCTGAGCAATTATATCGCGGATATTTTGCTTGCTGGTATTATTTTCTTTAACATTCGTGGATTTAACACCCTCCCCTGCTGTTGTTTTTGCAGCGGCTTCTGTGTTAGCTACTGTTTTTGATGCAGGAACAGCTTCTTTTAAGTTGATTATGTCTGAAGTTGTTTGTTTATTTGAAATAGTTTGTACAATTGAAGTTTGAAGATGGTTTGTTGGCAGAACAATATAGAGAATTACTAAAATCAAGGCAATAACAGCACTTCCAATGATCATATTTTTGGGATTAAAAAAATTGAATTTGACATCATTAGCTTGGTTTACAACATTTTCAATGTTAGTCCAAACTTTAGCAGAAGGCTTCATTTCAAAATCTTTGAAAGCTTCCCTGAACCGATTGTCCATATTTTCTTCTTTTTTCATTTGGTATTAGATAACGTTGCTTTTTATAATCAGCTTAGTCTGTATATGTTTTTTTGACTTCATCAATTGCGATTTCGAAGTATTGATAGAAATTCCAAGCATTTCACCTATTTCTTTATGAGTATATCCTTCAATTTCATACAAATTAAAAATCAATCGATAGCCTTCCGGCAATAATTGGATCATCTTAAGTAGATATTCTACGGATAAATTGTCAAAATTTAATTTATCATCTTCTAGGTTTTCTTCGATTTCAGCATAATCAACAGCATAATAATGTTTTAAATTACTTTTATAATAATTAAGAGCCGTGTTCACTATAATTCTGCGAATCCATCCATCAAAACTTCCTTCATTACGGAATTTATCTATATTGTTAAAAACCCTGATAAACCCCTCTTGCAATGCATCTTCTGCCTCATCTACACTTCTGAAATAACGGATGCATACACCAAGCATTTTAGCTGAGTATTTGTCATACAAGGCTTTTTGAGCCTTTTTATCACCTTTTATGCATCCACTAATTATTTCGGCTTCTGATATCATGTATTATTTACTTGACAATTTTAAAATCAGTTTTGGTGTCCGTTTCTATTACTTTTTAGCATAATAATACATTTTCGAACAGTTACTCTTGGTAAATGTATTGATTATTAATGTTTTTATCTGTTCCTGACTTACGCTTCTATAACTCTCAATTTCGGTATTGATTAAATTTGCATCTCCCAACAATTCGTAATACGCAAGATTCATGGCTTTATCACTGGCTTTCATTTGAGAGAATATCATTAATGATTCGGCTTTATTCTTTACTTTCTGCAATTCATCTACTTCTACAAAATTATTTTTTAGCTTATCAATTTCATTATCAATACCCTGCTCAGCCTGCTCCATGCTAATTCCCTGATTCAACTTACCAGATATTACAAAAAGTCCATTGTCAACATCACCGGTAAGATAAGCGTTTATTTCACTGAATAATTTTTGTTTTTTATGTAATTCATTGTGAAATCTTGAGGATTTTCCATTTGAAAGAATATCAGAAATTAAATCGAAAGTAAAATATTCTTTTTCCGTGCGTTTACAAATATGATAGGTTTTGTAAATCGCATCAAAAGGGACATTGCGCTCTACCGTTAATACTCTTTCCTCTGTTTGAACAGGTTCAGCAGGAATATCTCGTTTCGATGCTTCCCCTGACGGAATACCTCCAAACCACTTTTCGCTCAATTGTTTTATATGTGTGAGTTCCACATTTCCAGCAACAACCATGATGGCATTATTAGGCCGATAAAACCGATAAAAAAACGCTTTCACATCTTGCATTTCTGCATTTTCGATATGCGAAATTTCTTTTCCGATGGTAGACCATTGATAAGGGTGTTCGCGATAAGCCAATGGACGAAGCAATAACCAAACATCTCCATAAGGTTGATTCAGATAGCGTTGTTTAAACTCTTCAATTACCACATTCCGCTGTACTTCAAGACTTTTTTCCGAAAAAGCCAATTCGTTCATCCTGTCTGATTCAAGCCAAAATGCAGTTTCTAAATTTATCTGTGGGATTGTTAGGTAATAATTAGTGATATCGTTGTTGGTAAATGCATTGTTTTCGCCACCCACTCTTTCGAGGGGTTCATCAAAAACAGCAATATTTTTAGAACCTCCAAACATCAGGTGTTCAAACAAATGAGCAAAACCTGTTTTATCGGGATGTTCATCTCTTGCACCGACATTGTATAATACATTTAATGCCGTTATGGGTGTTGATTCGTCTTTGTGAACGATAACTGTTAGTCCGTTTTCTAATTTAAATTTTTCGAAAGCTATCATCTGGAATTGCTTAAATAAGTTTTTACAAAAATAGAGATTTTATATCAGCTGCAAAGCTTCAAAATCTCAAAGTTCAAAAATAAATTTCAGCAATCAAAATATGTCAAAATCTTAGATTTATAATACAAAAAAAATATGCCATAGCCTATAATTGCCAAATAAATTTATATTTTTGCAGTATTGAAATTTTTAGAAACCAACAATATTTTACAATTATGCAAAGAGATCATCAAATTTTCGACCTGATTGAACAAGAACATCAACGTCAGATGCATGGAATAGAGCTTATTGCCTCCGAAAATTTTGTCAGTCAACAGGTACTCGAAGCCATGGGTTCCGTATTGACAAACAAATATGCAGAAGGCTATCCCGGGAAACGTTATTACGGTGGTTGCCAGATTGTTGACCAAACAGAACAAATAGCCATCGACAGAGCAAAAGCACTTTTTGGTGCCGAATGGGCCAATGTACAACCTCATTCAGGAGCTCAGGCAAATATGGCTGTAATGTTAGCTTGTCTTCAACCTGGTGATACTTTTATGGGTTTGAATTTATCACATGGCGGTCATCTTTCGCATGGTTCTCCTGTAAATTCATCGGGCATCCTATACAAAGCAGTTGATTATAGTGTGGAAGAAGAAAACGGCATGATCAACTATGATACCATGGAAGAAACAGCGTTGAAAGAAATGCCTAAATTAATCATTGCAGGTGCCTCTGCTTATTCCAGAGACTGGGATTTTGCACGTATGCGAGCTATTGCCGATAAAATCGGTGCACTTCTAATGGCAGATATCTCACATCCAGCCGGCTTAATTGCCAGAGGATTATTAAACAATCCGGTGCCTCATTGTCATATTGTTACTACTACCACTCATAAAACTTTAAGAGGACCTCGTGGTGGTCTCATTCTGATTGGAAAAGATTTTGAAAATCCATGGGGTTTAAAAACACCAAAAGGCGAAACAAAAATGATGTCAGCTTTATTGGATTCTGCAGTATTCCCCGGTATTCAGGGTGGTCCACTGGAACATGTAATAGCTGCTAAGGCTGTTGCGTTTGGTGAAGCATTATCTGATGACTATTTAGCGTACATTCAACAGGTAAAAAAGAATGCAGCTAAAATGGCAGAAGCATTTATGAACAAGGGTTATAAAGTAATTTCAGGTGGTACCGACAACCATTTGATGTTGATAGATTTGAGAAGTAAATTCCCCGATATTACAGGAAAATTGGCTGAAAATACCTTGGTAAAAGCCGATATTACCATCAATAAAAACATGGTTCCTTTCGACAGCCGTTCTCCTTTCCAGACTTCAGGTTTAAGAGTGGGTACACCCGCCATTACTACCCGTGGATTGAAAGAAGAACACATGGGTATTATCGTTGATTTTATTGATGAAGTGATTTCCAATATCAACGATGAAAATATTATTCTTTCCGTCAGAAAACGCGTGAATGAATTAATGAAACCTTTTCCTTTATTTGCTTACTAGAAACTTATAATTTATGTGAATCAAGGTATGAGTTTCTTCATAATTTGAAAAAATTACAATAATTATTCTCAACTTAACGATTTATACAATTTCTATTTTTAAAAATCGCTTAGCTAATTTCAAGAAAATCAATGATTGTAATCTTTCTCCGTAGGAGAACAATGTCGATAGGAAAAAATTCAGGATTATGAATTTTTTCCTGTAGGGAATATACATTGTATATAAAAACTATAATTGTTAATGTCCTACGGACAAAAGATACATTTTATGCCATTTTTCTATTGAAATTTATGCCCTAACGGGCAAAAAATATAAAGATGATTCAACGCTTGATTCGCATAATTTACTATCTTTTAAAAGCTTACTCATTAATCTGAGTAGGCTTTTTTTTCTTGAAGCAGCAATTATTTTTAAAATTCATACTTTATAAACTTTTTCTACCTTCGCTGTAACTTTTTACAATACCTCTTCGTCTGATAAGTAAAACAGGTAAAATTCTGAGAAAATAATTACAAATTGAATGACAACTACTGAATACAACATTTGTGTAGATGAATTTGCTGATGGTGTTTATCGCTTTATCCTCAAAAATATAAAGGATGAAGAAAAGGCGAAAGACATTGTACAGGATTCTTTTATCAAAATGTGGGACAAGGTTGCTGACATATCTTACGAAAAAGCACGTTCCTATTTATTTACAACTGCTTATCATACCATGATAGACCAGATCAGAAGAGAGAAAAAACAAACGACACTGGACGATGCTTTTTTAAAGAGCCTGACGACCGAAAACCAGTATTCAGATTTAAAGGAAGTGTTGAATGCAGCCCTTGAAAGATTACCTGAGATACAAAAATCAGTGATTTTGCTCAGAGATTATGAAGGGTATAGTTACGAAGAAATAGGAGAAATTACGGATCTCAACGAATCTCAGGTGAAAGTTTACATTTACAGGGCAAGATTATTTTTAAAGAATTACATTGGAACTCTTGAAAGCGTTTTATAAACCCAAAAGGAATAATGAAAATCAATAAAACGAATTACGAAATTTATATACTCGACTATTACGAGGGAAAGCTTACTAAAATTGAGGTGTATGAGTTATTTTCTTTTCTTGAGCACCATCCTGAAATAAAGGCGGAATTTGACAATTTCGAAAATATAAGCATTGCATATGCATCTTCGATACATTACGAATTTAAAGAAAGTTTAAAAAAAACTGAAAGTTCTTCAGTTACTATCATCAATTCAACAAATTACAATGAATTCTTTATTGCTGATATCGAAGGCGATTTAAGCATTTCTCAACAAAAGCAACTGGAAGTTTTCCTTGCTCAGCATACATCTTTACAAAACGAATACCGTATTTTTAAGTTATGTAAACTTCAGGCTGACCCATTTATTGTTTTCGAAAACAAAAACCAATTAAAGAAATTTTTAATTTTCAATATTCCAATTCATAAAAAACTTATTTACCGTACAGCCGCTATTGCAGCCTCCTTTCTATTAATGGCGAGCATTGCCAGTTTTTACTTTACAAATACAAAAAACCTCCGGCCTGATGCTACTGCAATAAATAACAAGCAGAATTCAAATAACATCCCAATTGCAAAATCAGGCAATATTGCTTCAAATATATTGAAAGAAAAAAAGCCTGAAGTTATAACTGTTAAAAGAATTGCAAATAAAAAGCAAGCTTCTTCAGCAGCAAAGATAAAAAACCCAATGCCTGAAATAAGAATACCGAATGAATTAAAATCAATGGCAAGTATTCAGCTATCAAAAATTAAGTTGGACAATACAAATCAAAATATCGAACAGATAACAAGACATTATTACACAAGTATTAATGATGAATTAGCCTTTACAGATATACAAAGAGAAAATAATAATACCCAAAAGCTTCTTGTTCCCCAAAAAACACCACGTTTTCAATTTGATACAGATTTAATAAAAGATCAACCCATAGCCAAAGCTGGTGGGTTTTTAAGAACTGTTGCTGTGTTAGGTTATAGCAAAATTGAAGAACTTGGAACTTCGGCCAAGGAAACTTACCTTGCCCTGGAGCAAAAACTAAGCAAAAAATAATTTTGGCTGTAACAAATCCTCCGTTCTATCCGTCACACTGAAAACGGAAAAAATTTCACAACTTAAATATTTAAATCATGAATACACTAAAAAAAACATTCTTTATTTTATCTTTACTTTCACTTCAGCTAGCTGCTTCCGCTCAGGGAAATACACAGGACATGAAAGAATATAGCGTTCCTGCCTTTTCAGCCATTGATGCCGGTGGCTTGTCCAACGTTTATATAAGCTCTGCAAATGTCCAAAGTGTAAAGATGGAAAAAGAGAATGCTGAAGACGGCGAAAGAAACATACAATTCAGCGTAAAAAACGGCATCCTTGAAATCAAAAATACATTAGATGGATCTGACTACAATATGACAAATGATAAAGTATACATCAGCTGCCCTTCTTTAAATTCTGTTAAAGCCTATGGTGTTTCAAGAGTTAAATCAATAAATACAATAAAAGCAGATCAACTATTAATAACAGCCAGTGGCGCATCCAAAATTGAAATGGATATTGATGTTCGTGATTTAGCGACAGATATTTCAGGAGCATCCAGATTGACTTTAAAAGGAAATGTTTTTCAACATGTAGCAAGTTTAAGTGGTGCTGCAAAATTGAATGCAAATGAACTAAAAGCAGTAAACATGCTCATTTCTGGTAGCGGTGCTGCAAAAGCCAATGTAAACGTAAAAACAGTATTAGCTGGAGAAATGACTGGTGCCAGCTCAGTTAATTATGAAAATAAACCCGATTCTGTAAATCTGAACAATAGCAATTGGAATGATAACATGGATGCAAATTCGAATCAAGAGCGTTCAAATATTTCAGTTGACAAAGATTCTACCAAGGTTTCATTATTTGGAAAAAACATCGAAGTAGTTGAAGGAAAAAACACAAGGATTTCAATTGGAAATACAGAAATGTCTGTAGACAATAAGGGAAACTTAAAAATCGGGAAAAAAGATAAGGACAAACCTTACACGCATAAGTTCAGGGGACATTGGGCCGGATTTGAACTGGCATTCAATGGCTATTTAAACAAAGACAATGGTACTGCCTTACCTGCCCAATACGAATTCTTAACATTGAATGATGCTAAATCAATAGGTGTTAACCTGAATGTTTTTGAACTCAATGCAAATATTATCAACAATAGGTTTGGTGTAGTATCAGGCATTGGTATACAATGGAACAACTACCGTTTTGGCGACAATGTAGTATTGGTACCTGATTCCGGGAGGGTTTATGGTTTCCACAATACCAATATTACTACATACATCAAAAGCAAATTGGTCGAAAGTTGGCTAAGGGTACCTTTATTTCTCGAATACCAGACGGCACAAAAGAAAAGCAAACAATTCCACATTGCAGCCGGAGCTGTATTTGGATACAAAATCGGATCTCACTCCAAACAGGTTCATTTTGAAGGTGGCGACAGAACCAAACCTAAAATTTACAACGATTTTTATCTGAATCCTGTCAAATTAGATGCAGAAATCAGAATAGGCTGGGGTTTGATTAATTTATTCGCCAGTTATTCATTAACGCCAATGTATAAAGAAAACAAAGGACCAGAAATTTATCCTTACATGATAGGTATAACACTTGCAGGCTGGTAATAAAGATAAAGCGTTTTTTTAAATGCAGTTTTTCTCAGAATTAGTAATTTTATTTGAAAAAAGTGTCAATTATTTTTGACACTTTTTTTTTATTTTTGCAAATAGTATTACTTTTACCAAATCTTAAGAAAATCAAATAAAAAAAATCCATATGTCAGGACATAGTAAATGGTCAACCATCAAACGCAAAAAAGGAGCTTTAGATTCCAAACGATCCAAGGCTTTTTCGAAAATCATAAAAGAAATATCGGTAGCTGTTAAAGAAGGGGGTCCTGATCCCGATAGCAATCCACGTTTACGTTTGTCGATAGCAAATGCCAAAGGTGTAAATATGCCAAAGGAGAACCTCCAGAGAGCTATCAACAAGGCTTCCGACAAGGATTCTGCCAGCTTTGT
>CAZCBG010000103.1:0-7726 GCA_964496885.1 uncultured Bacteroides sp.
ATTTGATTATAATTGGTATCCATGGCTATGATAATTGGATAGGCTTTATTATTATTAATATAAGGAATGGTATCTGTATTATTAAGCCATACTACTCTACCTGCACTTGTTGCCATATAAATTTTATCTGTTACTATGGTAGCAAAATAATCATCACAGTAGTTTGTATTGTACAGGTGTTTTAACTTAATAAAGTTTCCGGTGTTTTTATCAAAACACATATTCATAGGTATGCGTTGATAATAAACAGTGAGATAGGGATTATTTATGGTATCACCAAATACACTTACATGGTTATTTGCAGCACCATTAATATAGATTTTATTATTTTTAATAATAGGTTTACCAAACATCCTTTTTTCTGTTAAATAACCTATTCCCGGTTTACCACCCAGTTCTTTGTACCAAATTAAATTACCTGACGGTGAAAATTTAGCCAATATATAACTCTGATAATGATCTGTAGAATAAGTATCTAGAATTATATTGGGTCCTAAAAATAAAGTATCATATATTTGTAAATTAATATAAAAATTATTGCTTTCATCTAATGCAAGAAAAACTGTTCGACCAACAATATTAAAATCTAATTTGGTAACATCAATAATATTTCCGTTATTTTTATTCACCCTTACCACATAAAATCCTTTCTGAGGAATTGTAAAATTACCCCAATTCCCAGTTTGAAAAAAATCAATCAATATACAGGGGTTGCCCTGATTGTCAAATTCCTGTTGTATTATTCTTAGCACTAAATCGTTTTGCGTATTGCCTAATAATTTTAACCAAACCGTTTTTCCGTTGCTGTCTAATCTGGAAATAAAGTTACCGCAATTCATATTGGGTGTTGCAATTACAGTTGTATCTCCAAAATGTCCGTCTCTTAACCAGTCGTAATAAACAGAAACATAGCCTGAAACATAAGAGTTTCCCTGTGGGTCAACATTATATCCTCCAGTATAATCATTACTTGTTGAACCATAATACCTCACCCAGCGTAAACTGCCATCGCAGCGGTAGCTGAATACCCCGAAATCATCATATAAATATCCTTGCGTATGAAAGGTATCAATCTGGCAATCTGTACCAAACAGACTACTCATACCGTAAATATTGCCACGGGCATCTGTAACCAGCCATTGGGCACTTTCCCTTGCCTGATTATTATCTCCTGATGCTGCGCTACCACCACCTTTCACCCATTGAAATTTTGGGGTTTGAGAAAACAATAAAATAGAAGGGAAAAGTAAAAAGCAAAGGAAGAGTAATTTTTTCATGATATTAATTATTAATTCTTTATATCAATACAGATGTCAAATTTAATAAATAGTTGGGATTAAAGTATATTATTTTATATCTATTTTCTATACATCTTTTGTACCTTCTGTTAATATGATTTCTAATTAGTAGATTACATTTTTAAACTTTTGCATAACTGTATAATGGTTAACTTGCATAGAAAATTGAACTATATATTAATAAGCTTTAATGTGCAGCGTCAGTTATTCCTTGATAAACTTCTGTTGAGAAGATTGTTTTCCATCAAAAACTTCAAGAATATAAATCCCTTTTGCTAAAAATTCAATATCCAACGTTGTATTATACTCAAATGTATTCATTGGCCTTGATAAGATTATTTTGCCCGAAATATCATACATTGAGAGTTTCGCATTGGCATTGATTGATGAAGGCTCAAACACTAAAGTTAATTTGTCTTTTGTAGGATTGGGCATTATGCTAAAAATCTCAGCAGCTTCATTGTTCACAACGCCCGATGAAGCAGTATTATCGAATAACACAAACTTTTTGTAAAGAACATGGTTGATTACTACAGAACTGATAACCAGCAGTGGTTCCTTTTTAGCTACCTGATACCATGCATATTCTGTAGACAGAGAATAGGAATTGACACCAATACTTGAATCGCCTATATAAAATACAGATTTCGTTCTCAATACATTGGCAACTGTTTTATTTGGAAGCTTTAAGCTTCCCCAGGCATCGGCGGTAAAGGCATATTTTCCGGGTCCTATTAAATTCCCTGGATTTGTTACCGCTGAAACACTATCTATATAAGAATTCCCGTATGAAATTGGAAATTGATAATACCGAACTGGTAAATTATTATAATGCTGAGTATAATAATTTGGCTCAACAAATCCATAACAAATAGACTTGCTGCTATTTGTATTATCCCAATAAGAGTAGGCCGAGCCTATTCCGTCTGTTCTACATAAAACTGCATTTGGAAAGATTGAACTATAAGGTGTATTTGCAGGAAGAAGGTAAATCCTTTTAAAAAAAAAGTCCTGATGTAAAGATGTTGAAAAATCCCAAGCGACATTTGCACCACTCACTCCCACTGGAACTAAAGTTGAATCGAAGGACATCAAGATACTATCACCTAAAACAGGAAGTACATTAGAGGTAATAATTGGTTGTGCTTTTAAACCAGATGACATAAAGGCTAATAGAATGAATACATAAAGATTTTTCATGTTCAGATGGTTTAATTTTAATGAATTGACTTAATATACAAAATAGAATTACTCAACAAATATAAAAGTTTTAATTGATCATCAGCTAAATAAATTCATATTTTTAGAAATTTTCCTACAGTAAGTAAAAAAAAATCAAGAATTTGAAATTATTGAAAGAAACCCGATATATCCAGCGTTTCAGTTTTCGAAAAAGAAGTATTTTTTTTATAATCGGCCACAATAGGTATGAATCTTTTTTCGCTATAGTTCAGGAAAGTTTTCCATGATTCACAATAGCTGTATTTCTGAGTTAGCGGATCTCTATATTTTGGACAGCCTCCGTAGCAATAATTCAGCCAACGACAGTTATGACAATCTTCATGATGGTTTTTCTTGGCTGCTCCAAAACTAATTTGCTGAGGACTGTTGAGCATTTCTATAAGATTTTGCTGGTGGATATTACCCAGTTGAGTATCTTTTCCCAAGAGATAATCGCAGGAGAATACATCTCCATTGTGTTCTAGTACCAGATAATTTCCACATTCTTCTGAAAAGGTACATTCCTGGGCATTCATTCCCAGATGTGCATGAAAAGCATTTTCAATAAAACGAATACTGGGTGGCTGATTATTTGTTATAAAATCATGGTGCCAGTTATCGAAAATATCACACATAAACTGTCCCCAGTCTTTTGCTGATATAGAAAACTCAGCTAATTCACCCAAGGAATTAAACTCCGAAACAGGAATAAATTGCAACCATTGCATCTCATTTTGCTTGTAAAAATGATAGATATCGTTTGCCCTATTGGCGGAAGCAGAAGTCACACAACAAAGAATATTTGTTGCAATATTCCTGGCTTGTAATTTTTCCCAGCTTTTCATCACTTCATACCAGCTTCCTTTTCCTGTGGCTGTTTTACGGTAAGCATCATGAATTTCTTCAGGTCCATCAAGGGATAAACCGCAAAGAAATGAATATTCTGACATCAGATCAAGCATTTCGTTATTCAAACTATAGCCATTGGTTTGCAGCAGATTGCTGATCAATTTATTTTTACCATGGCCATAATGCTGCATCCAGGCAATGGCTTTTCTATAAAATGCGGCTCCTGCTAAGGTAGGCTCACCACCCTGCCAAACAATTCCGAATGAAGTTCCGCTCTGCTCCATAAGTTGGCGGATAAAAATTTCGAGACAGCTATCATCCATCAAATGTTCGTCCGAATATTGAAGGTCTTTGTTCAGATAAAAACAATACTCGCAATTCAGATTGCAACGCGAACCGTTTGATTTTACAACAATCGTAGTTAATGGCTTTCGGATGAGCATTAGTTTACAATGATTTCGTCAATAAATAGCCATGCGGCCTGGCCTTTTCCTGGATGGGTTTCGGGACAAACACCAATATTTGTGACATGCAACCTGAGATATTTAGCTTTTGCAACGCCTGAAACAATTCCTTCGAGTCGGTTGGGAACAGTAGTAGTTGTAAATTCCTCCCCTTTTATTTCTCCATAAGGATAATAAGTGATTCCATCCAGCGAATACTCAGCACGGAGGCCTTTGGGTCTGAATATCCAACTTCCTTCATCCTCTAGAATCCCCACCTTAATATTCTGAATAAAAGCAGTATCTTTTAGTGTAATCAATCCTTTGAAATCGAAGCCTTCAAAACCCTGCCAGGCTTTGTGTGAAGGATCTGAAAATCCTGTAACACCATCGGTTAAAGCTGTTGGGCCTCCCCCATCGTATTTCACACTGTAAGGAAGTTCGTAGGTTACATTTGCGCCTATAGCTTTGTGGATTACTTTATAATAACAGGTATTGGTATATCCTGGTTCACGGAGGTTTTTCCCTTTCATATTCAGTAAAAAATCACCTAAATCCTCACGGGCAATGTCTGCAATTGAATCAATAGCCCTGACAATATCAGGATGCTCATCTATTACATTTTTTGTTTCTGCTCTGTCGGTGCGGAGATTATAAAGCTCTTTGCCACATGTGGCAATATTATAGGGACCTGGCATACCGTTTTTGCCAGCTTCTACACCCAAATAAGAACGATAAGTATGAGGATAAGCCAGTTTCCAATCCCCCAGACGGATGGCCTGCAATTGGTTTTTTTCGTAATAATAAAGGAAATATTTCCGGGGGTCTGCAGCTTTTTCACCTTTCATCAAAGGGAGTATACTTATACCATCAATTTTATTTGGAGGTAGCGGAGCAGCCGTAATTTCGGCCAATGTTGGGAGTATATCAATGGCTGAGCAAATTTTATCGCTTACGATTCCTTTGGGAATATGTGCTTCCCAAAACATTACACAAGGAACCCTTTGACCACCTTCCCAGCTACATCCTTTACCTTCCCTCAGCCCACCAGCTGATCCGGCATGATTTCCGAAATTCAACCAGGGGCCATTGTCACTTGTAAAAATGATCAGAGTGTTATCCAATATCCCCTGTTTTTTCAATGCTGCAACAATTTGCCCCACCGACCAATCAATCTCGCTGATTACATCTCCATATTTGCCTTGCAAAGTTGTATTCCTGAATTTGGCAGTAACGCCCAATGGAACATGGGGCATGGGATGTGGGAAATAGATAAAGAAAGGTTGATTATGATGGGCATCGATAAATTGCAGGGATTTTTCAGTCAAAAATCTTGTAAGTGTATCAATACCTGCCAATGAATTTAATTTTGAAATTATACTATCGTTCCTAAAAACTGGCAAAAGAGGATAGTTTGCCTTTCCACTTCTAGCTTTAGGCGGTGTTCCGTCATATTCCATCGGTATCATATCAACCGAATAAGGGATGCCATAATACTCATCAAACCCATGTTTTGTTGGTAAAAACTTAGAATCACTTCCCAGATGCCACTTGCCATAAATAGCTGTATGATATCCTTTTTGTCTGAGCATATCTGCAATTGTAATTTCATTCTCACTCAGCCCTTTTTTATCATTCGGCATCAAGGCACCTGCAATACCAACACGGTTAGGATAACAGCCTGTAAGCAGACCGGCTCTGGAAGCAGAACTAACTGCTTGAGGAGCATAAAAATCGGTAAAGCGAATACCGTTTTTCGCCAGTTGATCAATATTGGGCGTTTTGTAACCCTTGGCTCCGAAACAACCCAGATCACCATAGCCCTGATCATCAGTATAAATCAGTATAATATTCGGAAGGTGCTGTTGCTGAGCAGACAGCAGCATTGGAGAAACAACTGCCAATACATTGCATCCTGTTTTCAAAAATGGCTTTGCCTTCATAATCAATTTATTGACTGTTTTCTCAGTTTTGTATTCTATCTTTTAACTTTGGTCTTCTGTCTTCTAACTTCCTTCTTCCAACTCACTACCTCACTATCACCTCATCGGTAAATATCCATGCAGGTTTTCCTTCGCCTGGATGGCCAGGAGGGCAAATTCCAGGATTTACTGCCTTGATTTTAATCTGCTGTATGTTTTTTTGATTGACCTTCACTTTATAATGAAATATCATACCACCAGTTGTTCTTTTTTCTCTAGTAATCAATACTTTATCAAATGTTTCCCATTTGTTTTTTTCAGTAAGGCATGAAAAAGAAAGTGTTACTGGCAAAAATATCCAGGAATCGGGCAGATCCAGAAAACGAATTTCAATTTCTTTTATTTCTGTGATTGCTTTGCAGGGAAGTATCATTTTTAGATTTGTCCCTTCGAATCCATTCCAGATTGGTGAAACTTTAGTAGACATAAATGCAGAATTCTCGATTTTTCCATCCGTCAGTGAATTCTTAGCATTGCCTGAATACTTTGAAGAAGGTTGATTTAAAATTTGATAATCAATATTTAAAGCTTTGTTAGCGATTATTTTAAAGTTCAAAGGCACTAAAAAGTTGGTATCCCTGTATTCCTTCTGCATTTGTTTCAATTGAGCCATCAATTCATTTTGAATAGCTAAGTAAGCCGGCACATTGTAAACATTGATCATTTCATGAGGATCTTTTTGTAAATCAAAGAGTTCCCATTGATTGATATCATAATAAAAGTGAATAAGTTTATATTTCTCAGAACGAATTCCATAGTGACGTTTAACGGCATGTTCACCAGGGTATTCAAAATAATGGTAATAGCATGCTTCCCTAAGTCTTTTCACATTATCAATATAGGGCGCAAAAGAAAGGCCCTGCATTTGTGGAGGTTTTTCAATACCAGCCCATTCGAGCATGGTAGGTGCAAAATCGAGGTTCATCAACATTTGATAGTTAACCAAGCCGGCTTTTATTTTTGCAGGGTATTGAATCAACAATGGCATACGATAACTTTCATCATACATAAAACGTTTATCGAACCAGCCATGTTCGCCCAGAAAAAATCCCTGATCGGAAGTATAAATCACGATTGTATTTTCAGCAAGGCCATTTTCTTTGAGATAATCCAATACACTGCCCACATTATCGTCTACTGTTTTAATGGTAGCCAGATAGTCGTTGATGTATCTTCTGTACTTCCATTCGGCCAATGCACTGCCTTTTAAGGGTGTTTTAAAAAAAGATTCGTTTCTGACCTTATAGATACTATCCCATTGTTTTCTTTCCCCAGCATCCAGCCGTATTGAATTTTCCTGAAGGGTATTTGCTTCTGAAGCTGCATCGGGTATCTTCAGATCAACAGGGAAATCAAGATCTTTAATCACAGACATCTGCTGCATTTTTGCAGCATCACTTCTGTTTTTGAAATCATCATAAAAGTTCTCAGGCAAAGGAATATTTACAGTATCGTACATTGTCGCGTTTTCTGGTTTAGGCAACCAGGGGCGATGAGGAGCCTTGTTATGAATCATGATAAAAAACGGGCGAGTTGTATCCCGCTGATTCATCCATTGAAGTGAATAGTCAGTAACGAGATCTGTTACATAGCCTTTTTCACGTTTTCGCTTTCCATTTTCGATAAAATCGGGGTTAAAATATTCGCCCTGACCAGGTAGAACTTTCCAGAAATCGAAACCGGTGGGTTCGCTTTTTAAATGCCATTTCCCGATGATAGCCGTTTGGTATCCATTGGCACGCAATACTTTGGGAAGGGTTAAGCTGGCAGAATCAAATACGACTTCATTGTTTATCATCCCATTGATGTGAGACAATTGTCCGGTTAAAATTACAGCTCGACTAGGACCACTGACAGCATTGGTGCAAAAACAATTGGTAAATCTTACTCCGTTATTAGCAATACGGTCAATCTGAGGAGTTTTATTGATGCT
>CAZCBG010000103.1:7826-10144 GCA_964496885.1 uncultured Bacteroides sp.
AAAAAACCTCGAAAAATTTCTTTTTCAAGGTTTTTAAGACAAAACAGAAATGATGAATTATTAATTATAAACCTGAGCATCCCAACCATTCACAAAAACATATTGACAGGTTGCTGAAGCGACAGTATTCTTTTTCCAGATTACACCCGTAACAAATAGATTTGTTTTGATCCAGTTAGAAGCAATATCAATACTACAGGTATAATCAAATACTGTATTCAATGGAGTCGTTGCAGCTTTCGTGATTTTTACACCATAAGCAGTCGATGTATTAGCAGCTCTTACTACATTATTGTGTTTATAGCCCACGCCTCCACTTGTTTGAACATATCCGACAGGAGCCGTTGGGCTGCCATCAATACCTCGTTCACATAAAAAATAAGTAACATAATAATCGCCACTTACATTTTTGAAAAATTTAATTTTTGAAGTAACATTCATCTTAGTTCCTACAATGACAGTACTGAATTTAAGTTGGGCTTCAGGGCTGCGTCTAAGCAATGTATCGATATAAGGTTGCAAATTACTCAAGTATACTTGTTGGTCACCGATATAAAATGAAGGAATTCCTCCCCCAGTAGGACGGGATGCATCATAAGACCATTCCAGATTATTACAACTCATTGCATCTTCAACATTGCAATGGAAAGCCAATGCAATAAGTTTTCCAGAATTATTTTTCTTCATTAAATTAAAACTATTGTAGCCACTATAACCGCAGGTGGAACAAGTTATGGAGGTAGTTTCACCCATAAAAGCCCATTGTTTCATTTCGGGCATTAAGCTATTAACGGTAGTTGTTGTTGTTGTTACTTCTTTCTTGCAGGAAAGCGAGACTAAGATTAGTAAAGCAGTAAAGAGTAAATTGATTTTTTTCATAAAACAGATATATTGATTAAGTTAATAATTTGCAAGAAAGAAATTGGAAAAAATTCATTAGATATGCTGTTTAGACAATAGAAAACTTAAAAAAGTTGTCTCCTGACAAATAAAATATTGAAAAATATATTTTTAATAATTTAAAGCAATTTATGACATTAAAAGCATGCATTCATAAGCAAAAAAAAGAGCTTAGATTTTAATGCAAGCTCTTTTTCCCTATTAGTTTTTATATTTCCCTACTCCAATTGCTATATCAAATAAGCATACATGGCATAAAAAGCAGATGCAGCTACCAAATCGCTGACAAGCACTTTCTCATCAGGAGCGTGGGCCATTACTTCATTGCCAGGCCCAAATCCGATAGTTGGAACAGCATACATCCCATTGAGGGCAATCCCATTAGTCGAAAAAGTCCATTTATCAACCAAAGGGTTTTTTCCGAAAAGGTTTACGAAAGCTGTTTCTCCGGTAGTAACAGCAATATGGTCAGCAGGAATTTTCCAGGTAGGATAATACTTTTCCATGCCATAATGATTGCCTGTAAAAGCAATGCCATCGTAATACAATACCTCAACTTTGGCATCCATGTCTTTTACAATTTCTTCAATTTCTTTCACGGCTGATTCTTTGGTTTCGCCCCAGGTTAATCGTCGGTCAAGATGGATACGCGCATAATCAGCCACTGCACATAAAGAAGGACTCCCTGAAATGATTTCGGAAATAGTAACACTACCTTTGCCCAAAAACTCATCACTTGCCAAACGTTCGTTCAGTTTTTCAATTTCCAAGGCCGCACGGGAAGCCATGTAAATGGCATTTTTACCTCTTTGGGGAGCAGAACCATGAGAAGACAAACCTTTGAAATGCACATGAATTTCCATACGTCCACGGTGTCCGCGATAAATATTTAAATTGGTTGGTTCGGTACTGATGGCAAAATCAGGTCGGATTTTGTCTTCTTCAATGATGTATTTCCAGCACAATCCATCACAATCTTCTTCCATTACACTTCCTACAAAATATATTGTCAAATCGCGGTCGAAGCCCAGTTCTTTTAAAATTCTACCGGTTGTAACAAAAGCTGCAGGTCCACCTTCCTGATCAACTGTTCCACGACCATGAACATATCCATCTTTTATTTCACCCGAGAAAGGATCAAAACTCCAGTTTTCAAGATTACCAACATCCACTGTATCCATGTGTCCATCAATAGCCAAAATCTTTTTTCCATTACCAATCCTTCCTATTACATTACCAATCCCATCCATAAAAACCTCATCAAAGCCTGCTTCTTCCATTTGACGTTTGAGTTCAAATTGCACTTCCTGCTCTTGCATACTCAATGATTTTATTTTCACAAGTTTTGAAAGATTTTCAGCAGTGTAGCTGGCATATTTTTCTGCTAATTCCTTTATTTTTTCAGTTATTTCAGTCAT
>CAZCBG010000104.1:0-10131 GCA_964496885.1 uncultured Bacteroides sp.
AATTTCAGGCTATTCAATTGCGAAAGAAATAAGTGTAAATTAATTTTGCTCATAATAAATTGACTTATAAAAATAGAGAATTAATTTAGGATAAGGAACCATTGATTTACGCAATTTCCATTTTTTCAATATAATTTAATATTTCGAAAATTTCCTCAACAGAAGTACTGGAAACTAGTTTCATACGGTGAGGTTTAAAGTCAGGAATGTTTTTAAAATAGCCTGAATAATGTTTCCTCATTTCGAAAATGCCTACTTTTTCACCTTTCCACTTTACTGATCGGATGATGTGCTCTTTGCAAATATTTACTTTTTCACTCATACTGGGTGGGGGCAAAAAATTTCCTGTTTCGAAAAAAAATTTTATTTCTCTGAAAATCCATGGGTTTCCAATGCAAGCTCTTCCAATCATTAAACCATCTGTGCCATATTTCAACATTTCTTTGGCCTTCTGTGGGCTGTTGATATCTCCGTTTCCAAATACAGGAATTTTCATACGGGGATTTTTTTTAACTTCTCCTATCAAAGTCCAGTCGGCTTCACCATGGTATAATTGTGCTTTTGTTCTGCCGTGAATGCTGATAGCTTGTATGCCCACATCCTGTAATTGTTCTGCTATTTCTACTATGGGTTTGCTTTGTTCGTCCCAGCCTAAACGGGTTTTTACAGTTACAGGTAAATGGGTTGATTTAACAATGGCCGCTGTTATTTTTACCATTTTGGGTATGTCATTTAAAATACCTGATCCGGCACCTTTAGATGCTACTTTTTTTACCGGGCAACCCCAGTTGATGTCGATAAAATCTGGATTGGCTCTTTCAGCAACTTCTGTTGCCAGACACATAGCCTCCAGTGTATGGCCAAATATCTGAATGCCCACAGGCCTTTCGGTTTCATCAAAATCAAGTTTTTCGATGCTTTTCGTTACATCCCGAATTAAACCTTCAGAAGAAATAAATTCAGTAATCATTATATCAGCACCAAATCTTTTGCACAATGCTCTGAATGGTGGATCAGTAATATCTTCCATGGGAGCCAGTAAAAGCGGGAAATTGGGAATAAGGATGTTTCCTATTTTAAGCATTCGTAGTTTATTATTCGTAAAAGTGCATTTCCAAAATATAATCAAGCACTTTGTCGGGAAGTAAATATTTCATAGATCTGCCTTTTTGTATAGCATTGCGGATATAACTCGAAGAAATCTCCATCAATGGCGATACTACCCAATGTACAGAAGAATGTTTTGCAAATTCGCCACCATCAAAACCAGGGCGAGGATATACATACAATTGATAGCGATTCAATATCTCCTCGTAATTAAACCATTTATAAAAATCACTCAGGTTGTCCGATCCTATTATTGGGCAAAACAAGCGCTGAGGATAGATTTCTTCAAGGTTTACCAACGTGTGTATGGTATAAGAGGGCTGTGGCAATTTAAATTCAATATCACAAGCTTTGAAAAGTGGATTGTCGTCAATGGCTATTTTTACCAATGCTAAGCGATGATGGTCTTCTAATAAACTCTTTTTTTCTTTTAAAGGATTATGGGGTGATATTACAAACCATATTTCATCCATATCAGAATTGGCAAGCATTTGGTTGGCAATTATCAAATGCCCGATATGAATAGGATTGAAAGAACCAAAATATAAACCTGTTTTTTTTTGCATGGCAGTTTAGCTGTTAATAAAATTATCAACGATTTTAATAGCATTGATAACAGAATCTTCTAATTTGTCATTGATTAAAATAGTGTCGAACTGATCTGCAAAACCAAGTTCCCAGTGGGCTTTTTCTAAGCGTTTTTTTATACTTTCTTCATCATCAGTACACCTGTTCAGTAATCTGTTTTTCAAGGTTTCAGGAGTTGGTGGCATTACAAAAACAGATAAGGCTCTATCTGGATATGCTTTTTTAATATTCAGACCACCTACCACATCCAGGTCAAAAATTACATGATGGGCTTTAGCCCAGATTCTATCCAATTCCGACTTCAATGTTCCATAATACTGATTTTCATATACTTCTTCCCATTCCAGAAATTCGTTGTTTGCAATTTTAGTCCTAAATTCATCGGCTGTTATAAAATAATAATCTTTTCCGTTTTTTTCACCTTCACGCATGGCACGACTGCAAGCTGAAACAGAAAATTCGAGCAAAGGATTGTGAGCCAACAATTGTTTTACAATCGTAGTTTTTCCAGCTCCCGATGGAGCTGAAAAAATAAATAGTTTTCCTACAGACATTCTAAACCCATTTGTTATTATAAGTGTTTTCTTTCAACAAAATCTTTTAAGGTAAGAAAAGCAACCAGATCTTCCTCCCATTTATGTTTTGCTTTTAAATCATCCAGAAAATCTTCAGCTTCTTTCATTGACTTAAAATCGTTTAATTGCAATATTGAATCATTGTATTCTTTCATGTTTCCTTTAAAAAGCTCATTGATAAAAAGAAACTTTTCGTTGATCCCAATTGCTGATTTTAAATCTTTGATAGCAGTATGCTGCATTCTTGAACTAATACTCTTATCGGTTTTGTTTTTTTGAATTTTATCGTTCAATGATTTTGAGTCATCTTTATATTTTTCTGCAATCGATGTGATGGCTGAATTTCCAAATAAATCAATATGAGTTTCTACTTTGGGACTTGGAATAGGTTTTTCTTCAGTGCTTTCTTCTTCTCTGATTTCCAATGCTTTTTCATGAACTATTGCTTTGGGCTCAGGTGTAAAGACAACTTCAATTGTTTCGTCAACAATCATTGATTGAGACTTTTCTGGAATGATTTCTTTTTCTTCTTTGACCTTCTTTTCGTGTACGATGATCAGTGGATTTTCGGGCGTTTCTTTAATTTCATCAATCACTGATGGAATTTCTTGCTGTCTTTCCTTCGCTTTTTCAACGGTCAGGAGCAAATTTACTTTTTCTAATTCACAATATTGTTCGTAAAGTTTGCGGATATTGGCTTTGATAATATCCATATCAATCTGAGGAATCTTAGCGGCATAAGCCTTGGTCGAATTGTTTTGTTCAACAATTAACTCGAGCTGACGAGTAATGTTTTCCATGATAATAGCTTTATCCATAAGCTTTTAAATCTTTAATAGAATGATGAAAAATTAAAAAATCTTTTGTGTGTATTAATGTAAATTACCCCGATAAAATTAGTTAAAATATTTTTTCAAATGAATATTTTTAAAAATTCTTTTAAACAAAATGAAAAGCTTAAATATTTACTGGAAAAAGGCATTATGAAACATCAGTTTATTCCAATAAGTAACGTTAAAATCATTTGATTTCCAGTATTTCAGGATATGAGGTTTGAAACAGATTTCAACATATGTATTATTGAATGCAGTTTTGAAATTAAAAATACACAATCAAATTCCAACTTATACAATTTATTGTGTACTTTTGAAATTGAAAATTTGAATTATGGTAAAAATTTCTGCTGTCATTATCACCTTTAATGAAGAAAGGAATATCGAACGCTGTATCCGTTCGTTACAAAGCATCGTCGATGAAATTATCGTCGTCGATTCCTATTCTACTGACAGAACAGCTGAAATTTGTAATTCATTTGGAGTTCGTTTTTACCAAATGAAATGGGAAGGTTATGCTGCCACTAAAAATTATGGGAATAGTTTAACAGCTTACAATTATATTCTTTCAGTGGATGCAGATGAGACATTGTCCGAAGCACTTCAAAAAGAAATAACAACCTTAAAAAATGCTGAAAATCAATTTGATGCCTATAAAGTAAACAGACTTACCAATTATTGCGGAAGCTGGATTCATCACTGTGGCTGGTATCCTGATACCAAACTGCGCTTATGGAATAAAATGAAAGGAAAATGGGAAGGAAACATTCATGAAGAAGTTGTTATGACAATGGAGGCTACCTTCAGCATTTTGAAAGGAGATTTACTTCATTATTCTTATTATTCAATCCAGCAACATTTGAATCAGGCCAATAAATTCACCGATTTAACGGCCATGGAAGCTTTTCAAAAAGGAAAGCAAGCTGGAATTTTTAAAATAATTTTCAGCCCTATCCTAAAATTCATTAGAGATTATATCATTAAACTTGGATTCTTAGATGGCTATCCTGGATTTTTGGTCTGCAAAATCTCTGCTTTTGCTAGTTTTATGAAATACACTAAACTAAGAGCGCTAAACAAAAATAGGGATTAAGTAATATTAACCAATAACATAATAACTCAATAACAAGATTTTCAATCAGTTATATATGAATTCTCAACGTATCATTATCAGCAGAACAGACAGCATTGGAGATGTAGTGCTTACTTTGCCGCTGGCAGGAATATTAAAAAAGTACATGCCTAAGTCGTATATCTTTTTTCTAGGGAGTGCGTATACCAAAGATGTTGTTGATTGTAGCGAACATATTGACGAATTTATTGACTGGACTTCACTTAGCCATCTTCCCGAAAAAGAAGCTGTTAAAATGATACAAACATACAAAGCGGATATAATCCTTCACGTTTTTCCGTGTAAGAAAATTGCTATTCTGGCTAAGAAAGCAAAGATTGAATACAGAATTGGAACAACGAATCGAATTTATCATTGGTTTAATTGTAATAAGTTAGTGAGACTATCACGTAAAAATTCCAACTTGCATGAATCGCAATTGAATACTAAGTTATTACAATCTTTAGAGATTGAAAAAGATTTTAATTTAACCCAGATAACCTCCTTTTATGGTTTAAGCGAAATCAAGATTTTGCCTGAAGCATTCAATGGATTGCTTGATAAAGAAAAATTTAATCTGATACTTCATCCAAAATCAAAAGGAAGTGCCAGAGAATGGGGTTTGAATAATTTCGCCAAATTGATTGAAATATTGCCAAAAGATAAATACAAGATTTTTATTTCAGGAACTTCTGATGAAGCAGCTTTGATGCAATCGGAAATTCTCGATAAAAACGATAAAATTACAGATCTTTGTGGGAAAATGAGTCTCGCTGAGTTTATTTCGTTTATTGCACAAGCCGATGGTCTGATTGCAGCAAGTACAGGTCCTTTGCACATTGCAGCCGCACTGGGTAAAACTGCATTGGGGATTTATCCACCCATCAAACCTATGCACCCTGGCCGTTGGAAACCGGTAGGTAAAAACGCAGCATATTTTGTAAAAAATCAAACGTGTAATGATTGCAAAAAAACCAATGATTGTCATTGCATGAAAAGTATATTACCTGAAGAAATCAAAGAATATTTAGATAAAAAGTGTAAAAAAATTATTAAACGCTAAAAAACGAATGAATGAAAAAAATATTTAAAGGCCTCGGTGTCTTTTTCCTCCTAATTGTTATTGCCTTCTTGTTTTCACCTTCCTATCTTAAAAAAGCTCTGATTTACCAATATGTTGATATTGATGATCATGATATTTTTGAAACAAGAGCTATCAAAGCAGGAAATCCACTTCCTTGGAAAATAGCACAAAGTTATAATGGATTTGTCATTGGTGATTCCTTACACAAAAAAATGGAAAGCTACAAAACAGTGGCTTATTTGGTGATTCAAAATGATTCCATTCAATACGAGGAATATTGGGATAACTACAACGACAGCTCACTTAGCAATGCTTTTTCTGCTACCAAAAGTATTATTTCATTGTTAGTGGGTTGTGCCATTGATGATGGTAAGATAAAAAGTATCGACCAGAAGGTAATTGAGTTTTTTCCTGAATTTAATAATGGGTATGGAAAGGAATTACGCATTAAAGATTTGCTCACCATGAGTTCAGGCCTAAACTGGGATGAGAGTTACGGGAGCCCGTTTTCAAAAACCACCCAGGCCTATTACGGTGACAACTTACAAAAGTTAATTTTCGATTTAAAAGTTACTGAAAAACCAGCAGAAAAGTTTAGTTATTTGAGTGGAAACACTCAATTATTGGCTTTTATTCTTAAAAAAGCTACAGGGAAAAGCCTTGCAGAATATGCATCCGAAAAAATATGGAAGCCATTGGGTGCAGAACACGATGCCTTATGGTATCTTGATAAAAAAGATGGTATGGAAAAAGCCTACTGTTGTTTTACTTCCAATGCCAGAGATTTTGCCCGAATCGGAAAATTGCTGCTCGACAGTGGAAGATGCAACGGCAAGCAAATTGTTTCTTCTAATTATATTGCTCAGCTTTCACAAGCCGATACTTTTTTAATGGACGAAAACAAAGCAAAAGTGGGTTACTATAGCCTGCATTGGTGGATAGTGGATTATAAAGGAATGAAACTAACCTATGCACGTGGCATATTGGGACAGTATATTTTTGTAATACCTGAAATGAATGCCGTGGTTGTGAGATTGGGACACGAAAGAGACAAAGCCTACAAAAATCATCATCCGCTGGATGTATATACTTATTTAGATATTGCATTCAAGGTTTTAGGAAAAAATAATAAATAGGATGAAGGAAAATACAATGCAGAAATACAGTTTTAGGAACGACTATAGCGAAGGCATGCATCCGAATATGATAGCATCGCTAACGGCAACAAACTATGAACAACAGCAGGGATATGGCGATGATGATTATTGTGAAAAAGCAAAAACAGCCATAAAAAATAAAATTACCAATAAAAATGTGGATATTCACTTCGTTTCCGGCGGGACTCAAGCTAATACCATCGTTATCACTGCTGCATTAAAATCCTTTGAAGGTGTTATAGCTGCGGTAAGCGGCCATATCAATGTACATGAAACCGGTGCCATAGAGGCAACGGGACATAAAATATTATTGGTTGCCTCCAGTGATGGAAAGGTAAAACCTGATGATGTGTTGGCTGAAATCAACAAAGCTGAAGACCATCATATGGTAAGACCTGGAATGGTCTATATTTCCAATTCTACTGAAGTCGGAACCATTTACAGTAAAAAAGAATTGACTGAATTATCGTCAGTGTGTAAAAGCAATGGCTTGTTTTTATACCTGGATGGTGCAAGATTGGGTTCAGCTTTGTGTTCCGATGACAATGATCTTTCATTGGCAGATATTGCCAGTCTTTGCGATGTTTTTTACATAGGCGGTACCAAAAATGGAGCCATGATGGGAGAGGCGATTGTTATTGCCAATGATGGCCTTAAAAAAAATTTTAACTATCATCTGAAGCAAAGAGGAGCCTTACTCTCCAAAGGTAGACTAATGGGTCTTCAATTTCTGGAATTGTTTAAAGAGGAACTTTTTTTTGAACTGGCTACTCATGCCAACAACATGTCAAAAAAGATAGCTGAAGCTATCAGAGACAAAGGCTATGCTTTTCTTACAAAACCCCAATCAAATCAACTATTCCCCATATTACCAAACGCATTGATTGACCAATTATGCAAAAAATATGAATTTTATATTTGGGAAAAAATGGATGCTGAACAATCTGCTGTTCGATTGGTATGCTCCTGGGCAACATTGGAAGAAAAAGTGGATGAATTTATTGAAGATATTATGAAATATTATAAATAAGGGAAATGAGTGAATTAATAAAACCAGAATACACATCCTTAATTTTTCTTTAAAGAGGTCATAAAGTAATGGTTGATGCAGATTTAGCAATTTTATATGAAATACCCACAAAAGCTTTAAAACAGCAAGTTAAAAGAAACATTGATAGGTTTCCTGAAAATTTTATGTTCGAATTGGATGATTTTGAAACAAATGAACTGGTCACAAATTGTGACCGCTTATCATTGCTAAAGCATTCTTCTGTTAAGCCATTGGTTTTTACTGAGCAAGGAGTTGCAATGCTTTCATCCGTTTTACGATCTGAAAAAGCCTTTAAAGTGAATATTGAAATTATGAGAGCTTTTGCAAAGTACAGGGCTTTATTAAATGAAAATGAGGAATTAAAAAAGGAAATTCAGAAATTGGATGCCAAACTCAACCATGCCTTTAGATTTTTACTCGACAAAATTGATGCCATGCATAAAAAGGATAATGAACCGCGAAAACCATTGGGTTTTAAAATGAATCCAAATAAATAAGCTTTTTTTAATGATATGGGAAATAGATAATAAGCATTCTTCCTTCAAGCTAGTTTGTCCTTGGGAAACGATTGAAGAAAAGGTTGATGAATTTATTGAAGATATTAAGAAATTTTAAAAATAAACTAAAAAAATTAATAAGCATAAAAATAATTGATTCAGTAATTTAACAAATATAAATAGATGGCAAAAATAGTATCGGCTTTACTTTTACTTTTAATCTTTTTTACTTCGAATACTCATGCTCAAAAAAATAGCTTGCATGGGAAAATTCTGGATGAAAATAAAAATCTACTTCCCGGAGCAAGCGTAATCATTGTGGGCACTTTTTACGTTGCCAATGTAAATGAAACAGGTGAATATCTTTTTTCTGAAGTTCCGACTGGCAAAATATCTTTGCGGGCTTCGTTTGTAGGGTACAAAAAACTTAGCATTGATTTTGAAATTAAGCCCGGTGAAAATCAGTTGGATTTGACGTTGGAAAATAATACTATTCAATTAGAGGCTGTTAGCGTTACATCGCAAAAACGGGAACAACAAATTTTAGATGTTCCAATTACAATAAGTGTTATAAATGCTAAATTTATTGAAGATAACAACATTTCTGAACTTGATAAGCTATCTGAATATGTTCCAGGCATGCAAATTAGAATGCAGGGAACTGACCGGCCAAGTTTTGTTATTCGAGGCATTACCAGCGATGAAGTAAGCCCTGCTGCCCAACCAAGAGTATCAGTATTCTATAATAATGTACCAATAAGCCGAGCGATAGGTGCAGCAGTAGAGCTTTTTGATTTGCAACAGATTGATATTTTGAAAGGGCCACAAGGTACGCTTTTTGGAAGAGGTTCGCAAATTGGGGTCATCAATTATGTCAGCAAAAAACCCGTCAATGATTTCGGTGGATATCTAACTGCCGGTATTGGTAATTACTATCAAAAAGAATTGAACGGAGCCATCAATATGCCATTGATCAAAGACAAATTATTACTGCGAGTTGCAGGAATTTATAATTACCAGGATGGGTATATAAAAAATACTTTTGGCGGAAACTTGAACGGTAAGAATATAATGGCTGGAAGGGCTTCAGTCGGTTATCTTGTCTCGACTTCAGATAAAATAGACGTTGTGCTGAACTATCAAAAAGATGATAATCCGGGTCTTGGCTTTATGAGTATGAACTATTCGAATACAGAAGGCAGTAAAAATCCATTCGATTATGTTGCATCTCTTGAACAAGGTAAAAACCTTGCAAACCAACGTGATATTTTTGATGTGATGCTTTCAATGAAACATTTTTTTAATAAAAACAATTATCTGACTTCCATCAGTTCGTACCGTAAAATCTCGTCTTATTCGCGTTGGGATGGAGATGGAACTGCTGCTGCAGCTATTGATATGAGTGAAAATGACGGAGCTAAGCAGTTTTTCCAGGAAATCAGGTTCAATTACACTATAAAAAGCAAACTGACAGGTAATATCGGTGGAAGTTTCTGGACTGAAAAAGCAAGCCAGAATTATTGGTTTTCGCCCAACGAACAATATATGGCCCATTTGTTTCTTAATACCGGCTACCTTGTTTTGCCAAACGGGCAACCCTATCCAATGACAAACCTTCCACTTGACCCTAGATTAGGCCCCTTAGCAGGAAGTCCTTTGGGTACAAATCATCAGGAAGAAAACGATAACAATGCTTTGAATAAATCCCTCGAAGGTTTTGCAGATGCCAATTTTCAAATTACAGAGAAACTAAGTATTGCAGCTGGTATTCGGCTGATGAATGATTGGATTGATCTGAGCAATCAATCGCAAATGACTGGAGGTAGTCCTTCAACGCTGGGATATCTTTCGGGAAATTACCCCAACTTGTTTTTTAAACCAAGCATTGAAAAAGATATAAACACTACAACACTGGCGCTTACCTATAGGGGTGGTTTAAAATATGTCTTCAATGAAAAGGCCATGCTTTTTGCCAGTTATTCCAAAGGTCGTCGTCCAAAAGTATTGCAATTTACTTCGGCAGGTGAAAAACAACTTCTTGATGCAGAAACCTTGGATAGTTATGATTTGGGATTTAAAACTGTCGTACAACAGCGTTTGTGGATGGATATTGGCGTTTATTATTATA
>CAZCBG010000105.1:0-10009 GCA_964496885.1 uncultured Bacteroides sp.
TCGATGATTGGTTTATATCCTGTACATCGACATAAATTTCCTGTTAAACTATCTTTAATTACTTCTTTTTCAGGTAAGTGATGATTTTTATACAAAGCAAACAACGACATTACTATACCCGGTGTACAGTAACCACATTGGCTGCCATTGTTTTCTACCATCATTTGTTGAACAGGATGCAACTGGATTTCTTTCCCAATATGTTGCTCCAGATTTTCAACTGTAATTACTTGCTTCCCGTGTATCATAGGCAGGAAAACCAGGCAGGAATCGATTGCTTTGTATTCCAGTTGATTGTTGGCATTCAGTTCAGCTACAACAACCGTACAGGCTCCACAATCACCTTCGGCACAACCTTCTTTTACTCCTTTATGTGAGGGTAAACTTCTTAAATAGTTTAACAAAGTGGTAGTTGGGTGCATACCGTCAGCATGCTGGAAATCCAATTCTACCCAACGATTGTCTAAAATAAATCGGATTGGCTGAGCAAAACTGGTCATATTTTGTTTTTTGAATTCCTTACATCAATTAGTTTTGCAAGAATACTAATTGCAATTTCATCGGGTGTTTCAACGGTAATCGGAATTCCAATCGGCATATCAAAACCTTCAATTTCTTCATTTGAATATAATCCCGATTGAAGTAAATTCTTTTTAACACCTTCTACTTTTCTTTTGCTTCCAATCATCCCGATATAGGCAGCTGGTTTTTTACCCAAAACTGTAAGTATTTGTTCATCAAATTCATGGGAAGGCGTTACAATTACTGAAAAAGTATTTGTGTCAAATACTGCTTTTTTGATACCTTCTAGATAATCATCTTTTATAAAATGAAAATCTGAAGCTTCTTCATCTGTAAAACTTATTTCTCGCCAATCAAAGAAAGTGATTTGGAAGTTGAGGCCTTTCGCATATTTAGCAAGGGCTTTTCCAACATGACCTGCACCAAATATATACAAATTATTGTTTTGTAAGAGAGGTTCGATGTATACTTCCATCATACCACCGCAATGCATATTAAGGTCGGCTTCGAGTTGATAAGCTTTTTTTAAGGGTTTGTTTAGTTCAATCACTTTCAATGCATCTGCGATGATCTGTTTTTCGATAGCTCCGCCACCTACTGTCCCAATAATTTCATTGTTCGCAAAAACAATCATCTTAGAGGCTGCTTTACGAGGCGTAGAACCTTTAGTTTCAATAATTACGCATAAAGCAGACGGACGATGCTGTTTGAGTATATCTTCTATTTCCAGATAAATATTGTTCATCTATTTTAATTTAAATTTGAGTGCATAAATTTACAAAAAAATATGAGTTGTCTGCCTTATTTGTAATGATTTTTTTTAATTTTGTGTAATAAACCAAAAAACATTTTTCTATACTCTTAAAAAACATAGAATGGCATGCAAAGAAACTAAAAATTGCGATTGTAGCAATATGAAAACCTTTGGTCTTGATAGTAAAAACGTAACATTCTGAAAGAAATTTGAACGTAAGCGAATTTTAATCATTTGCACAGGAAACTCATGCCGTAGCCAAATGGCTGAAGCTTGGCTCCAATCTTTTGACGATCGTTTAGATGTGTTCTCAGCTGGAACACGTCCTGAAAAAGAAGTCAATCCTTTTGCCATTGAAGTGATGAAGGCTGTAAATATTAATATTCATCAACAATACCCTAAGCCTGTTGGCGATTTTATAAATGATGATTTTGATTTTGTAATTACCGTATGTGAGAATGCCAAAAAAGCTTGTCCTGTTTTTGGAGGTAAAGTAAAACATCATTTACATATTGGCTTCGAAGATCCTGCAGATGCCATTGGAACTTCTGATGATATACTTATGGTTTATAAGAAAGTAAGCAGTCAGATTCGTGATGCTTTTTACAAATTATTTATTGAAAAAATTAGTAATTGAAGTTTACAGCATTTTAAAAATAATATCCGATTGAAATAAAATATTTTAAATAGTTTTCTTTTTGGGCTGAAACAATTTTGTATCTGTATGCAAATCCTGCACCAATATTCAAAATAAAATCATTATAAAACTCATAAGAACAACCTATTTTAGGCATCGCACTTATGCCAAAATCAATTTCCTTAGCCATTCCTGAATAATAAGGTGAAAATTGGGTGAAATTGTATTTTTCGCCCATTATATTGAGATCTAAACCAACAAAGGGTGTAAATTTCTCTTTTAAAATATTGTAAACAAATATTAAACCGACATTGAACTCATAGGTTTTTCTATACAATCTACTGTTTTGGGATCCCATATTAATCGTATCACCTTTAGCATTTAAAACGCAAACGCCAACAGCCATTCCATATCTGAAATTATCGTCAATTTCCCTGTAATTTGAATAAATTTCATAAGAAAAACTTGGTAGAAAAATTTTCCCGAAATTCCCCTGTGGCTCTATGAGTGAAACCTGAATCCCTGCTAATTGTGAATGTGCACTGGGTGCAAATAAGGAAGTTAAAAAGAAGAAAATAAGGATGATTTTAAATTTATCCATTTAAAATATAGGATTTTAAAGAAAAATAATTTGAATTATAAGCTAAACTTAAATAGGATACCGAAAATTGATGTTTCAGTATTTCTGTTTTTAAAAAAAATCAAAAATAAGGTGATAATGTTAAATGTGGTATTTTCAAATATTTTACTAAGGTTTAATTCTTTGTGTAAATATTTAATTGTTAATTAATTAAGATAATATTTAAAGCCTTATTTTGTTTTTCCAACTTTAGTAGAAAAAAACCACAAACATCCCTTATTTATCTATATAATTAGGAAAATGAATTTTCAATCCTAAGTTTATAAGTTTCTTGAAATGAAATTAATTTATATTTCGATTTCATTCCTTACTGTTTTTCTTAAGTCAATTAACCTGAATGAACGTTTTAATAAAAAGGGAGTAACAACTGTTGTTGTAATCCCCATAATTACCAAAATGGAGAACAATGATATATTTATAAATCCATTTTGCAAGGCTATATTTGCTATCACTAATTCCATGATACCTCTGGCATTTAATCCAATTCCCAAGGCAAAAGATTCTTGTTTAGGCATTCGTGCCAAGCGTCCACCCAAATAACCACCCAATATTTTGCTGACAAATGAAGCAAGAATTACAATGAGTAATAAATAAAAATTATTAATTGATAGCAAATTAAATTGAAGCCCCATGGTTGTAAAAAAAATAGGTGCCAAAAATCCCATTGTAATACTGGATGTATTTTGCTGAACTTTCTGGAAATTATCAAAACCTATCATCTCTCGTGGGAGTAATATTGCTCCAAAAAAAGCGCCAATCACAAAATGCAAACCAACTAATTCGGATAAACTTGCAAATATCAGCACAAAAACCATTACAACCGCAAACAATGATTCTTTCCCTTTTAAGAAATTCAGGAAATTTTCGAACTGATTGTTCAGAAAACTTACTTTTTCTTTGGCTTTATGAAACAAACGATAGGCAACTACCATAATGATCATAAAGACTAGTACTTTGGTGATAGTAAATAATATTTTATAACCTAAATCAGAATAATTACTTACACCATCTTTAAAATCAAGTATTACTCCTAAAACCAATAAAGAGATGACATCATTAAATATAGCAGCAGAAATTATTTTTTGTCCGATATCTGTATTTAATTTCCCCAAATCCATTAGGATGCGAATACTTACAGGTAGGGCAGTGATAGAAATACACAATGAAAGGAAAATGGTGAGAGGAATGGGTAAACTGAAAATAAAGCCAATAATGAAGCCACTTAGCATTGGAATGATAAAACCTAAAAGTGCAATCCATGAATTTCTACCCCTGATGGATTTTCTCAACTCATCAATGTCAATTTCAAACCCGGCAAGTATCACCAATAAAAATACCCCTAAATCTGATATAACTTTGAGTTCGTTGGTAAAATAAGCAAATCCTAAAATTGAAGGTCCTAAAATAAAGCCAGCAATTACTTCTCCAATCATGGCAGGCTGATGCATACGTTCCATTATTTCGCCAAACATGCGGGCTACTAATAGCAATAATAGCATCTCAACTACAAAAGGCATTGATTGACTTATGACAGGCATATTCTCGAATTGAAATTAACGCATTTATATTTTTTACAAAATTAAAGATAAATTTCAAGTATATGCTACAAAACTAGGTTTTTTGTTAAAAACTTATAAAAAAACTTATAAGAAAAAGATTTTCATAAAGTTAAACCTTCATAATTATATTTTAGTCTGTAATTTTATTTAAAAAATTTAATTTATTCCCTTGCAATTTTTAATTAATTTTGTAGTTATATGTTTAATAAATCTTAGCTATGAAATATTTTTTTGCCTTTTTATTCAATGTTTTGATATTTACATCCTTGCTTTCTCAAAATGTAAATTATTTACGTGACAATGATACTTCCCTGCTATTTCAAAAAAAAAACTATCCCGCCATCAATAAATATGACAATAAAATGCAGTTTCATATAACTACAGGTGCAAGTGTAACAACTAATGGCAACAATAGTATTTTCTCACAATGGATAGCCCCAAGTTTTTCATATCAAATAAATCCAAAATTAAACCTTCATTTTGGAAGTCTGATTCTAAATGGAAATCAAAATTACCCATCCTTCAATAAGGAAATTTTAGCTGCTCCACAGACTAATTCTACTCAGACATTTATTTATATTTCTGGTGATTATCAGTTAAATAAAAGCATTCGTTTTAGAGCTACTACATTTAATGAAATACAGGATAAAAAATCAATGCAACAAAATTATTACTATAACCAAATGGGGGTTGATATCAAAATAACTGATAATTTTGTTATCAGTGCTGATTTTATAAATGAAAAAGGACGGCGTCCTTTTGGTATCTACAATTCTAATAAATTTTTCGATCAGTATGATTACAACGGGAATGGCTTTTTTAATAATGGCCTAATAAATACTTTCAGGTAAGAATTCTAAAATTAATTTATTATGGAAAAACCCTCTTTTTTTGATCGATTTAACAGCTGGGCTCGCAGATCAATTGGTCTGAAACTCATTTCTGTTGGATTTTTAATTTTGATTTTATTAATTCCTGCTTCAATGTTGAATTCATTGATTAACGAACGTCAACATACCAGAGATGGTGCAGTTTCTGAAATCAATTCAAAATGGGGTGGAAGCCAGGTTATTGGTGGTCCGGTAATTACAATTCCATACAAATCAATAGTTAAGACCAGTGATGGTAAATTGGAAGAGATGCTGAAATATGCTCATTTTTTACCAGATCAAATCTCCATAAAGGGGGAAGTAATTCCTGAAAAAAGATACAGAGGTATATACGTAACTGTGCTTTATAATTCTAAATTGAGTATAATAGGTAATTTTTCACCTGTAAATATTACTTCTTTAAATATTCCAAAAGAAAATTTCTATCCCGAAGATGCTTTTGTATCTATTGGGATTACAGATATGAAAGGTATTAAAAGTAATATTCAGTTGAAATTAAACGATTCGTCCTATCAAATGGAGCCTGGAATAAAGACCCCGGATATTTTTGTTTCAGGCGTTAGTATTCCATTGAAAATGAAAATGGAAGATACGTTTAATTTCAGTTTTGATTTAAATATAAATGGAAGTCAAAATCTAAGATTTTTGCCATTTGGAAAAGAAACCAATGTCGATTTAAAATCAGCCTGGAACAACCCCAGTTTTGAAGGTAGTTTTTTGCCCGATCAACGCGATATTTCCAATCTTGGGTTTGTAGCAAAATGGAAAGTATTACAGCTTAACAGGAATTACCCTCAACAAGGTTGCGGTGCTTTTTTGGGTGTAAATCAGGTCCAAAATCTTAATAATCAAAATACATACACTGATATCTCTTCCGATGATTTTACTTCGGTTGAAACAGATATAAACAATGTTTCTTCTTTTGGCGTAAAACTTATGTTACCCATTGATGAGTACCAGAAAACCATGCGTTCGGCAAAATATAATATTATGTTTATTTTCCTTACTTTCCTTGCGTTTTTCTTTATGGAAATTCTTAATAAAACCCGCATTCACCCTATTCAATATTTATTGGTTGGTTTCGCTATTTGTTTGTTCTACATATTATTACTCTCAATCTCAGAATATGTAAAATTTAATATCGCTTATTGGCTAGCCTGTTCTGCAATCTTGCTTTTAATTACTTTTTATGCTAAAAGTATTTTTAAAAGCAATAAAATTACAGCTTTGACGGCAATTATTTTAGCCATGCTGTATGGATTTTTCTTTTCTATTCTGCAATTGCAAGATTATGCTTTATTAATGGGAAGTTTTGGATTATTGCTTATTTTGGCAGTTATTATGTTTTTAACCCGCAATATTAACTGGTATTCTATTGGTAACCCTAAATCTGAATGATAATTTATCAAATAAAATTATAAGATTCTTCCATCTTTCATGGTGATTTTTCTGTCAGCCATTTCAGCAAGTTCTTCGTTGTGGGTTACAATCACAAAAGTCTGATTGAATTTTTCTCTCAAACTGAAAAATAATTGATGTAAATCTCTGGCGTTGGATGAATCTAAATTTCCAGAGGGTTCATCGGCCAGAATAACAGATGGATGCATAATTAATGCCCGTGCTACAGCTACTCTTTGTTGTTCACCTCCTGATAGTTCCGATGGTTTGTGGTGTGCCCTTTCGGTTAATCCCAAATAATCGAGGATTTCAAATGCTTTTTCGTTTGCTTCTTTTTTACTTATTTTAGCTATCAATGCAGGAATGCAAATATTTTCAACTGCTGTAAATTCAGGAAGTAAATGATGAAACTGAAAAACAAAACCAATGTGCTTGTTCCTGAAATCCGACAACTTCTTGTCATTCAAGCTACTCATTACTTGATTGTTGATTTCGAGATTTCCTTTATCTGCTTTATCAAGTGTGCCCAAAATGTGTAGCAATGTTGTTTTTCCAGCTCCAGAGGCACCCACTATCGAAACGATTTCGCCTTTATTTATTTCTAAATCAATTCCTTTAAGGACCTTTAGTTTGCCATAAGCTTTGTGAATATCCAACGCTTTAATCATGCTCTTTTTTTATACAAAAATAAACAAACTTCGGATTCTTACTAAAGAATTTTCTAAAATTCATCCAACTGATTAAATTTAAGTAAACAAAAAATTTAAATAAAGTACAAGGATTAACACATCTTTCAATAATTAATAAATTAAAAAAGAATTTTAAAATGATTTGCTTATTCTCCCTACGGGTAAGAGAAGTTATTGTAATATCAGAACTTCATTTGAAACAACTGTTAAAAAATAATTTAAAAAAAATGAATAAATATGCATAAAAATTTATACTTTTGAAAAATCAAAATAATAATTAAAATATGAATTTACACGAATATCAAGGCAAACAAATCCTTAAAAAATATGGAGTTCAGGTTCCAGAAGGTATTGTAGCAATTAACTCTGATGAAGCGGTCAATGCAGCAAAAATCTTGCATGAACTAACAGGTTCTAGTTATTTAGTTATCAAAGCACAGGTACATGCCGGTGGAAGAGGTAAAGGTGGTGGTGTTAAACTTGCAAAAACACTGGAAGAAGTGAGTACGATCACTCATAATATGATTGGGATGCAATTGGTTACTCCTCAAACATCGGCTGAAGGTAAAAAAGTTAGAAAAGTATTGGTACAACAAGATATTTATTATCCAGGTGCTTCTGAAATTAAAGAATTATACATGAGCGTTTTGCTCAACCGTATTACAGGACATTTTATGATGATGTATTCACCTCGCGGTGGTATGGATATCGAAAAAGTAGCTGAAGAAACACCTGAAGAAATCTTTACAGAAGATATCGATCCTAAAGTAGGTTTGCAGGTTTTTCAGGCGCGAAAAATTGCATTCAATCTTGGTTTAACCGGAAATGCAAACAAGGAAATGATCGCGTTTGTAATGTCTTTATACCAGGCATATGTTGGCTCAGATGCATCTTTGTTTGAAATCAATCCTGTAGTTAAAACTTCGGATGATAAAATTTTTGCTGCAGATGCAAAAGTAGTGATTGACAGCAATGCACTTTTTCGTCATTTAGATATTGTGGAGATGCGCGATTTTATGGAAGAAGATGCTATTGAAGTTGAAGCAAGCAAATTTTCGTTAAATTATGTAAAGTTAGACGGAAATGTTGGATGTATGGTCAACGGAGCCGGCTTAGCAATGGCAACGATGGATATTATCAAATTATCGGGTGGCGAACCTGCTAATTTCCTGGATGTTGGTGGCTCTGCAAATGCTAAAAGGGTAGAAGAAGGTTTTCGTATTATTTTAAAAGATCCCAACGTAAAAGCTATTTTACTGAATATTTTTGGTGGTATTGTCCGTTGTGACCGTGTTGCTCAGGGTGTAGTAGATGCATATAACAACATTGGCGAAATAAACATACCCATTATTGTTCGTTTGCAAGGAACCAATGCTGTTGAAGGAAAAGCTATTATTGATAATTCCGGTTTAAAGGTCTTTGCTGCTATTTCGTTAGACGATGCTGCTAAATTAGTTACCCAGGTATTGAAATAAAAATAGAATATATTCTTCTCAACATAATTTGTAAAAATTTGCAAGCTGTTTAATACAATTAGACAGCTTGCCTTATTTTAAATCATTCATCATCAACAATATTTCTTATGACTTTAATAAAATCAATATCAGGTATCAGAGGAACCATAGGTGGAAAACCAGGTGAAGGATTAACTCCATTGGATGTTGTGAAATTTACAGCTGCCTTTGCTTCTTTTATTAGGAAATCATACAGCAAAGATCGTATGAAATTTGTTGTAGGTCGCGATGCCCGGATCTCTGGTGAAATGGTAAACCTTTTGGTAATAGCAACTTTAAATGGAATGGGTGTGGATGTGTTGGATATCGGACTTTCTACAACCCCAACCGTAGAAGTTGCTGTTACAGAAGAACAAGCTGATGGTGGTATTATTATTACTGCCAGTCATAATCCTAAACAATGGAATGCCCTAAAATTACTGAATAACAAAGGCGAATTTATCAATGCTGCTGAAGGTGCTGAAGTATTGGCAAATGCAGAAAAAGACAATTACTTTTTTGTGGATGTAGACAAAATTGGAAGTTGCAAAAAGGATGATACGTATATTCAGAAACATATTGAAAAGATTTTACAACTACCCTTGGTTGATGTGAATGCCATTCGAAAAGCCAATTACAAAGTCGTAGTTGACTGTGTTAATTCAACGGGTGGCATTGTCCTTCCTCAGTTGTTGAAAGCATTAGGCGTAAACGAAGTAGTTGAATTGTATTGCGAACCCAACGGTTTGTTCCCTCATAATCCTGAACCTTTGCCCGAAAATTTGACAGAAATTGCAAAAACGGTTATCAATACCAAAGCTGATTTAGGTTTTGTTGTAGATCCTGATGTAGACAGGTTGGCAATTATCCTTGAAAATGGTGAAATGTTTGGCGAAGAGTATACTTTAGTGGCTGTAGCCGATTATATTTTGAAAAACAAAAAAGGAAATACAGTATCCAATTTATCTTCTACCCGTGCTTTGAGGGTAGTTACCGAAAAAGCAGGCGGAAATTATGCTGCTTCGGCAGTAGGGGAGGTGAATGTAGTAGAAATGATGAAAGCTAACAATGCTGTTATTGGTGGTGAAGGCAATGGAGGGGTTATCTATCCTGAATTACATTATGGCCGGGATGCTTTGGTTGGTATAGCTTTGTTTTTGACTTTTCTGGCTAAATCAGGTAAAAGCTGTTCTGAAATACGAAATTCTTATCCTGAATATTTTATTTCCAAAAACAAGATAGAACTATCTCCTGAAATGAATGTAGATCTTATCTTAGAAAAGATACAGCAACTTTATAAAATGCAGCCCATTAATGCCATTGATGGTGTGAAAATTGAATTTGACAATGAATGGGTGCATCTACGCAAATCGAATACCGAACCCATTATCCGTATCTATTCAGAAAGCGATACCTTGGAAAAAGCC
>CAZCBG010000106.1:0-1646 GCA_964496885.1 uncultured Bacteroides sp.
TATGAATTAATAACTTTATCGCCATTTACATCCTGATAGATAATATTACCTACTTTCAAATCTTTGGGATCCATAAAACTAGGTACTGCCATTGTTCCTGCTTTTACCGCATCAATATCTTCTTGCGCATAAAAGCCAATGGCGTGGTAACCACGTATATCATCTGTTGCATCGCCCACAGTAGAATAATTTGGATCGGGTAATTCATCTATTACAATCTTTTTGGTTTTACCATAGGTAAGGTTTCCACCAATTGTATAATTAAAATTACCAACTTCTCCGCTGTAAGATGCTACAGCTTCAACGCCTGTTAATCCGGTTTGGCCAAAATTACTTGAAGGAAGGAAATTTGAACCACCACTGATAGCAGGCATTGTATTAATTCTTTGGGAAATCTGACCGTACGATAAATAATCGAAGTAAGAAATCTTAAGCTGAATGCTATTTAATAATTTTGTTTCGACACTCAGGTCAATTTCACGCATTTCCGGCCATGATAAAATATCACTACCAGCACGTACCACGTTGGTAGTATTACCTGTGGCTGAAGAATTGAAAATATAGGTATTTGGGGCGAACTGATTGTAATACCAGGTGTTCCGCCATAAATTTGGTGTCAAATTATCATCTCCCATATAACCCCATGATGCGTTAAATTTTAGAAAGTTTACAGTTTTTGAATCTTTCAGGAATTCTTCTTTGGACACAGTCCAACCTGCACCAACTGCCGGAAAAATCTTAAATCTTTTATCGGGTGCCATAATTTGTGAACCACAATAGTTTGCAGTAGCTTCAAGACTATATTTACCTGAATAACTGTAATTTACACGCAATCCCAGATTCTGACGCTTATAGTCGTAAAGTTGAGCTGCAGTACTTAACTGTGAGATAAAATAAAACAAATCAGCAGTTATGCCATGATTACCAAAAGTGCGGTCATAATTAAATGTATTGGCAAAAGCCCAACGTTGTGTGTAGGCATTTGCTCCCATTGATTGACTGGTAGCATTAACTTGTGTTCTTAGCGTTTGAACTGCAGTAATATTACCATCAAAATCAAACGATTGAGCTTTGTAAACACCAAATGTATTAATCTTGCTTAGGTTTTGCATGTGGTAAATATCAAAATTGAAAACTGGTGACCATGATAATCCTTTCAATAAACTACTAAGATTAATATTCAAATTAATATCCGCTTGTATACGCAAAGATGTTTCACGTTGATAGCCACTTAATGCTTGACCACCGTAAGGGTTATCCAGCCAGGTAGATGTACCGCCAATAGTATCTGTACCGGTTTTTAAAAATATAGGATATGCATTGGGGTAGCGTGATGACAGTGTGGAAATACTAAAGTTTCCCGGATATTGTCTTTCGCCTAAATAAGTTGCCAGATTAGCTAAAAGGCGGATGTCATCAGAAAATTGAGAGTTTACATTCCCTTGAAGATTAAAAGTTTGTATGCCGGTTTTGCTATTTCCATAAGCTTCATAATTTCCTTCATTCTTGTAACTTCCATGAACATAGTAATTTGTTTTTGCATTTCCACCGGAGTATTCTACCATCATTCGGGTATAATCCATGTTTTTTTTCAAAAACTGTCCGTAATAATCTACATCAGGAAACTGAATAGGTGAAGTTTTAAA
>CAZCBG010000106.1:1746-9964 GCA_964496885.1 uncultured Bacteroides sp.
TCAAAAACTGTCCGTAATAATCTACATCAGGAAACTGAATAGGTGAAGTTTTAAACTGATATGCATCCAACACATCCTGCGTATAACCCTGTCCTGACGGTAATACCCCGTTATTATCGTTCATCAATGCTTTGTTATAATTTGTAGCGTAATCGAACGAATTCATATATGCTGGAAGTACAGTTGGAAATTTCACACCTCGTTGAGCAGTTGCTGTAAATTTAGGTGATCCCTGAGCACCACGTTTGGTAGTTACCATGATAATACCGTTACATGTACGACCTCCATAAATGGCTTTTGATACTGCATCTTTTAAGATTCTGATTTCGGCTATCTGACCTTGATCATAAGAAGTCAGGGAACGTTCGATTCCGTCAACCAACGTAATATATCCACCAGAAGCACCTCTAACATACATGTCGAAATTATCTTCACCCGGATTACCATTATTTTGCAGAATAAATAACCCTGGTAATTGTCCGGCTAAAGCCTCGGAAACTGAAACAGCCGGATAATTTAAGAGATTCTCACCTTTAACTACGTCTGTATTTCCCACAAAACGGTTGTAATCTTGCTTACCAAACAAAATACTGATTTTGTTATTTTTCTGTGAAGTAACCGAATCTGTTTTTTGTTGTGCATCTGCAATTGAGAACTCAGTCCCTAGAGTAAGTGCAATAGCGAGTAGTATTTTTATTTTTGAACACTTCATAATTAGTATTGTGATTTTGTTTCTAACCTTTTAAGATTCTGTTAATTTACATGAGGTTTACCAACCGGGATTTTGAGTAAAATTAGGACCTAACTGTGTGTTTTTATAAGGAATCGGGAACAAATAATGTCTGTCCTGCCATTTTAATTGTAGATTATCAGGTAGAGTTACGACTGTATATTCAAATGAACTTACACCAGTTTTCTTAATATAAACACCTTTTTGAATGAGTACAGAAGGGTCTAACATTATTTTCCAACGACGTAAATCGTAATATCTTTTTTCTTCGAATGCAGTTTCAACACGATATTCATTTCTGATTTTTTCTTCAAACTGAGTTGCATCCCCTGTTTGTAACCAAGCAGCACTTCCATCGTAAAGTGCCATTCCAGCACGTGCGCGAACTTTATTCACGGCTTGAGCTGAAGTCATAGTGAATCCTGAAATCCCTTGTGGAGCAGCGGTTGGCCCCCAGGCACGGTTAGCTGCTTCGGCATAAAAAAGATACAAATCAGCTAAACGTATCTGATTCCACAAAATGCTGATAGTTCTTGAAGGTGGGGGTGTTGCAAATGAAGCATCACACAATTTTGCATTATAATATCCGGTGTAGGTGAAACCATTAACAGCAACTTTTTGTGCAGTTACCTTCAGTTCTTTTGCAACCGCATTATTATATGATTCGTTCCATATTTCAACAGTACGTGATAAATTTGCAACCATAGGATTTGTAGCACCGTTGTACATAATTGTTTTGTAAAAACGTGGGTCACGTCCTGTATACGGATCAGTACGGTATTTGTTCGAGTTTGGGTCAACAGGCGAACCATCTGCCCACTGAAAACTTTGGGCAAGGTTTTCAGTTACTGATTCGGCGCCATTAAAAGAACCGCCATTAAACATATCAGATTGAATTCCAATCCAGATTGGTGTCCAATAAATTGCTTGATTAGCTGTTAATCTTCCAAAAAGAACCTCTCTATACGTACTTGCCTTTGGATTGACAAACAAATTATTAAATTCTGTAAAGGGAGCTAACGCGTAATAACCAGAATTTTCGGCTATGTTGATTGCTTCACCTGCAGCTACGGCTGCATTCGTCCATAAATTATTGTCACCAGCGGGATTTGCAAACGGACTAGCTGCCCACAGCAATGCTTTAGCTTTATAAGCTAGTGCGGCCATTTTAGACGGGCGTCCCCAATTTTTATCCTCTACTACAAGTGGCAGATACTGGGCTGCTTTATCAAAAGTTTCTGCTATTTTCTGTGCAGTTTGTATATACGATAAACGTGGAAGATCCATATTGGCATCGGCAGCTAATGGTTCTTCCAAAAACGGCATTCCTCCCCAACCTTCGAGTAATACAAAATAAAAATGAGCTTTTAAGAAGTAAGCCTGTCCTACTATGCCATTAATTTGTTCAGTCGTACCATTAGTAATACGGTTGGCATTTTTAATAGCCATATTGCAAATACGAATTGCTTTCCAACAGTCGTTAAACCGGTTTTCACCACCTTCGGAAAAATACAAATAATCACCTGCCCAATCGGCTAGAAAATTACCCCAACGGTAAGGCTGTTTTGGATGCCAGTTACTTCCCTGATTCGGAATACAATTGTCGGTTATTGACTCACGGAGTCCATACATACGTTTTCCGTTAAAGGTAGCACCAACATATTTTGAATCCATATTGTTTCCTAAATCGTTGTCATCAAAGTAACAATAAGGTGCAAGAATCTGATCGATAAAAGCCTGGCTTTTGGTATAATCAGTAAAAATTTGCTCATCAGTAAAAGCCACTGAATCTGGTGTCTGGTTCAAATAATCGACACAAGAATTAAAGCTAAAGACACAGGTAGCTAATAATATATATACTATTTTATTTTTCATTTTTCTAAAATTGGATTTAATTACAAAGTCAGTTTTAATGATAAAGTAATACGACGTGGTAATGGATAGAATTGAAATGAGCCACCATAATCACCTCCGTAGAAGTCTACTGATGCTTCATTTTCAGGATCTCCAAGAATATACCCTGGTGCAATTGTAAGTAGATTTGAGCCCTGCAAAGCAATACGGGCAGAGCTTAACCCTAATGATTTAACTGTTTTTCTTTGAAGTGTATAACCTAATTCTATAGATTTTAATTTCAAATAGCTTGCATCAACAATTCCTTTACTTGTTGAATTATATCCGCCCCAAATTGCATATTTAGCATTTGTGTTTTGTGGTGTCCAAACGTCTGTTTGATTTGCATTCTTCAAGAGTATATATGAGTCAACCGGATCATATGACCACATAGGATTAGTGTAATTTCCAAATGATTTACTTACACCGGTTACTCCCTGAAACAAGAAGTTAAAATCAAAACTTTCGTACGATAATCCTGCTGAAAAACTATAAGTAGTATTTGGACGGGTTGTAAATCCAATCGCAACAGCATCATTACTTGTTGTGGCATCTCCATTAAAGTCTAAAACTTTATCACCACCAATAATTAAATTATTCTGACCAAGAGAATAGTTGAGTATTTCATCCATATTCTGATAATATCCGATATTCTGACTTGAATAGATTTGTCCAATTGGTTTTCCCTGACTTTTCTGATAATCATTCATAAATGCCGGATCACCATAAGTAACAATTCTATTTTCATTAAAATTATAGTTTCCTTTTAACCAATAAAAGAATTTATCTATATGATCATTATAGCCAAGCTCAATTTCATAACCATGTTTTTTTGTAACACCAATGTTTTGGGCCTTCATACTTTGTCCAAACATAGCCGAAACATCACGACGTGTTATTAATATGCCATCTCTTTTCTCATCAAAAAGATCAATTGTACATGTTAGTTTATTATCGAACAAACCAATATCGACTCCAAGCGAATTTTTGATTGATCTTTCCCAACGTGCATTTAAGTTTGGAGCAGCACCTTCAGTTACTGTTGTAAGATTGGTTTGTGTTTGAGATGTTCCAGTCTGAATAGATTTCCAGTTGGCATATTCAGAAATATACAAGAAACCGTTGGTTCCATCGTAACCACCTTCTCCATAGGAATACCTAAGCTTAAAATTATTAAGTGTTGGCAAATAATCTTTTATAAATTTTTCTTTGGCAATGTTCCAACCACAAGCAATAGCTGGGAAATATCCGAATCGATTGGCTGGTGCAAATTGCTCAGAACCTGCTATACCCAGGTTTGCTTCTAACAAGTATCTACTATCATAATCGTACGTGGCACGCGCTACCCAGTTTTCTTCAAAATGAGGAAAAGATGAACCTGACTGACTATTTCTGCGACTAAATACCCCCAAAGCACTTACATTGTGCTTTCCAAAAGAGCGGGCATAGTTCATTTGAGCACTATAATATAAACTTTTGAATGGTGAACCATATTGTGAAATAGTAGATTGATAAGGATTCTGAATTGGTGATAGGCTGTTAGTCTTGTCGTAAATATATCGTTGCCATTCATAGGAATTTCCAACTTCTTTATAAATAAAATACTCACCATAATATGCATATCCACCACCACGCCATGTTGACTCATTATTATAACTGACTGATAACTTAGCGTTTAAACCTTTAGTGATAAAGCTTAAGTCTTGACTTAAATTAATATCTGTTGTTAATCTGTCACGCATTGAACGTACAGTCCCTGTTTGATTGTGGATATAATCTATAGATGCAGGTATAGTATAGGGTATTAAAGTTCCTGCTGTACGGCCTGAGATATTAGGATAAATAGTTGAAGGATGATCTGCTACAAAAGACTCCGGATAAAAGTATGGAGTTGTATAAGGAGGAGAAACCAACATGTTACTCAATACTTTTGCTGGTACTCCATAGTCACCACCATGACTATCAGTTCCAACATAACCACCACTGGAAAAAGATAATTTTGTTGTTTTGCTTAGGTTAAAATCAAAATTCATACGGTAATTCACCCTGTCATATTTATACGATGGATCATATAAGGTTTGATTATCTTTTACTATATCCCCTTCGTGCAGATAGCTTAATGTCAAAAAGTATTTTGCATTACTAGTACCTCCTCTTGCAGAGATTGATGCCTGTGTATCCATTGTAAAATCCTTAACATTATAATTCCATGTATCGATATCAGGGTACACATATGGCATATCATGATCACGGTAATGATTAAGCACTTCATCAGACAAAATTAAATTGAAGTAATTCTTATTTCTATAAAGTTCATTCCTTGCTACTAATGTATTATAAGCATTCTGCTGGATGCTACTTGTTGAAGCTTGTTTCATTGTTTGGTCATACGAAACAGATATTTCCATTTTTCCTTCCTGGCCACGCTTGGTAGTAATGAGAATTACTCCATTTGCACCTTTTACCCCAAATACAGCGGTTGCAGAAGCATCTTTCAATACAGAAATATTTTCAACCTCTGAAGGGTTAATATCATTCATACTACTTTCTACACCATCAACTAATACTAACGGAGTTCCACTTCCTGTTGGTGATGACATACCACGTATGTATATCTTTGAATCGTTCGACCCAGGTAACCCTGTTGCCTGCACCGTTACCAAACCTGGGACACGACCAGCAAGTGCATTTGAAACAGAAGTTACACCTGCCTTCATTAAGTCAGAACCTTTTACCTGAGAAATGGATCCAACTACACTTTCTTTTTTCTGTGTAGCATAACCCACAACAACTACTTCATCCAAACCTTTAGAGTCTTCACCAAGAACAATCTTTAAAAATGCTTTACCTTGTACAGCTACTTGTTGAGATTTGTAGCCAACATAAGAAACATTTAATGTTGAAATAGATGATACTTTGATTGAAAATTTCCCATTAATATCTGTAACTGTACCTGTTTTAGTGCCTTTTACCAAAACAGAAACACCGGGAAGAGATTCACCGGATTTTTCATCTACTACTATCCCGTTTACAGTGAGATTTTGAGCGGAAACAGTTACGAGAAAAATGCTGAAAAGTAATAAGAGTGTTGCTCTTATTGAATTCAGGTTATTATTTACTTTCTTCTTGTACATAATTTTATAATATCAAAAATATAGATTTGTAATTTCAGTTGATTTTTAAAAATTTCCCGGAAACTGATATTTGTGTTGAACACACATTATTGGAAGGAGATAAGGAGGCAATTTTACTCATGTCTTAGAATTTATAGGTTTCTTTTTATTTTCAATGCAAAGATAATAGCCTTGTTGAATTTTAGTGGTCGAACTTTTGTTGAAATCATACCTAATTTCTGTTGAACAATTAATTGATGATTATTTATCTGTTTGATATTCAGACATAATATTAATATAGAACAAAAAAACACCCACAACTCAACATTTTATTGCTAAAGAGTGGGTATTTTCTGAGTGTTTGTAATAAGCCTATGAATCACTTCAAATGTAGCTGAACCCCCTGATGATTAATATCCATACTGATAGCAGCTTGCAAATGAAACAGTGCTTTTTGATTGTTCCCATTTCCGAGATATCCAAGACCGAGCATATAATGACAATGTATCCTATTGCGGAAAGTTAAGTCATCATCCCAAATCAGCAGGTCGGGCAACGAAACAGCAAAGTAGTCAAGCTTTATTTGTTCGTCAAAGTGTTTTTCGCCAAAAGTTATCAATTTATCGAAACGGGTTTTAGCTTCTTCGTTGCGTCCTAATCTTAAGAGTGCAAGACCTTGATAGAAAATCTTATCGGGTTTTTGATCATTGTAAAATATGGCTGCTGCAGGTTCGGCATTTCCATCTTTAGCTAATTCCCAAAACGCTTTAGCTTTTTCATTTTCGCCTAATCCTTCGTACGCACAACCCAACCAATAATGAAAATCGTTTTCCTGAGCTCCATGTAGCTTTCCTTCACCTAAATTATGTGGATATTCCAAACATTGTTCGAGCAATGAAATTGCTTTTTTGAATTCCTTTTCTTTTATCGCAACTTTAGCCAATTCTACACGCGTTAATTGATACTGTGCTGGCACTTTGCCTTCGCCCCCTTCCCAAGGGTGAAAAATTCTAGTATCAATTAATGCCATCGCTTTATCGTATTTACCGGTTTGGTTACATAGCGTTACATATTCTAAATACACATCATCACGTTGCTCAACCAACTCAAAATGTTTTTCCAAAAATTCAAGTCTTTCGGTATGTGGGCGACAAATACGTTTATACAACTGATCAAGTTCCATCAAAATACGGGCATCAGTAATGTCTAAAAAAAATGCTTTTTCAAGATATTCAATTGCTTTTTCTTCCTTGTTTAGTTTATTGAAATAAGCTAACGAAAGATTTCGTAATACAGTGGGAAACTTATCGTCTATTGCAACCGACTTTTCCCAGCAATCTATAGCTTCGGGATATTGACGTTTGTCATACCACAAATTACCCAGATAATATGGTGCTTTTGCATCTTGTGGATTCAGTTTTTGTGCACATTCCAATGCTAAAATGGCTTCCAAGCGATTTGGGAAACAGTATTCAGGTGCATGTACCCCTGCTTTTTCAAAAACGTTTTTTGCATTTTTACCGCTTAAAGTCATTGCCCAACCCATATAATAATAGGTCATTGGTGTTGTTGGGCAAATTTTTGCACCTTCTTCCAATAATTGAATGGCTTCTGTATACAGCCCGGCAGCAATATAATCCAACGCCACAATCTCATAATTATGGATTTCGCCCCGCATGAGTTGGTTCATTTCAACCAACACATTACTATCAGCTGAAAGCAGATATTTTTCAAAACGACAACCAAAATTAAATAAATCAATTTTCAGCGAATCCTCAATCCAATTGAAAGCTTCTTCATATCGTCCTATCTTACGTAAAATTGCTGTTTTAAGCACTCGCGCTTTATGGTTGTGCCAGTTTCGAATCAAAGATTTTTCTACTTCGTAAAGTGCATCTGTCAACTTATCATTAAGACATGAAATTTGTGCGCAACCAAAAAATCCGGCATCTTGCATGGCTGCATTCCAGCACGATTTATAAAAAGCATCATAAGCCTCTTTGTTTTTGCCCTGATATTGAAGTGCTAAACCTAAATTATAACGAGATTCACCATCATAAGGATTCGGATTTCGTTGTAGCTGAGTTTCGATAGCACTATTAAAATATTGTTCAGCTTCCGCAAATTTTCCACGGCGCAACAACCATAGTCCCATAGCATTGTTATTGCGCACATCGCTTGGGTCACGCTTTAATGCTTCTTTGTAATAATCGGTAGCGTTGTAAGTAGCATGTCGATATTGTTCCAAATGTAATCCTGTGAGGTACAATTGTTCGCAAGTAGGTGTTTCCTCAGGCGAAAGTGCTGCTTTTGCAGCTTCTGCTTCAGGTAGTTCCTTCTTTTCTGTACGTATGGCAAGTAATTCACTTCCCTCAGAATTGTAAACAATTAATTCCAGTTCATTTCCAGGAATTTTTCCAACGACAAATTCCTTTTCATAAACCGTTTCAGGACACAAATCAACTATTTCTTCCCAAAAACC
>CAZCBG010000107.1:0-4018 GCA_964496885.1 uncultured Bacteroides sp.
TAAATTTTCAATATTTAGAATCAAACTCAACAAAGACAGTTGTTTGAATTGTGGTGCCTGCGATAAGAAATGTTATATTGTAGCGATGGAACCGACAAAATACAGTTTATATAAACCAAAAACTAAAAAACCGGGAGATAGTTATACCTGCTCAAAATGTCTGGAATGTGTTGCAGTTTGTCCAAACGGTAGTTTAACCTATAAAGTTTAATAAAAAAAGTAAAACATGAAATGCCCAAGTTCTAAAGTCACAACAGAGATGAATATATCATGGGCATTCTCCCGATAGATCGGGACAGGCTATTGGCGAAACTTGAATACAATCTATTAACTTTAATAATATAACAATAATAATTTCAGTAATTTAACAAAATTTAAACACATGAAAAATACTAAATCGAAATTCTTAAGTCTGTTATCAATATTTTTATTCATTGGATTAAATTCATTCGCACAGAATCTAAATCCGATTGATTTTCAGAAAAAGATGAATGAATTGCCAAAAGCACCTATTGTTGATGTACGTACACCAAATGAATTCAATCAAAGTCATATAAAGAATGCAATTAATATCAATATCAATGATAATAATTTCTCCAATCTTATTAATAAGTTCGACAAGAATAAACCGGTTTTTGTTTATTGTTTAAGTGGAAGCAGAAGCGCATATGCTGCTAAATTAATGCAGTCACAAGGGTTTAAAGTTATTTATGACCTTTCAGGGGGTATGATGAAATGGCGTGCTTCCGCATTGCCTGAAACAATAGTAAACACAACTGCAAAAGATGAAATGAGTCAGTCACAATTCAACAGCCTGCTTAAAACAGATAAACTGGTTTTGGTTGATTTCTATGCTGAATGGTGCAAGCCATGCAAAGTACAAGCTCCGATAGTAAAAGAAATTGAAGGAGAAATGATTGATAAAGTTAAGCTTGTAAAAATTGATATAGAGCAAAACAAAGAAATAGCAGCACATTACAAAATTAAAAGTGTACCCACTATAATGATTCTTAAAAATTCGAAAATTGTTTATAAAAAGATAGGAGCACATTCAAAATCAGAGTTGATGAAAATATTAAAAGAAAATATGCAATAAGCTATGGAAGAAAATGCATTATACAATGAAGCTGATATTGAAATGATGAAAATAGCTGAAAATGCTCTTTCAATGGGCAAAAATCGAATTTTTGAAATCAGTAAGTATGCTAAGTTAGCTGGTTTTAAACGAATAGGAATAGCCAACTGTATATCTTTACAAAAAGAGACAAATCAACTTAAAGAGATGCTAAATGATGATTTTGATGTCTATACTGTAGATTGCAGATGTGGAAGATTAGTTGCAAGTGAGTATCTAGGCAATGAAGTTAATGGAATAATGTGTAATCCTGCTGGACAGGCTGAGTATTTGGATGTGAACAAAACAGAACTTAACATTGTTATGGGTTTATGTATTGGACATGATATGGTTTTTACTTCTAAGTCAAAAGCACCTTCAACTACTTTAATTGTAAAAGACAGGGCGCATAAATACAATCCAATTGAAATTTTCAAAAACAAATAATAATGCAATCAATGAAATGCCCAATCGAAATGAATATATCATGGGCATTCTCAAGAATAACCGTGACAGTTTATCGGTGAAATCTGAATAAAAATTTTGAATAAATAATCTAACAATAACAATTTTAGCAATTTAATAAAAAATAAACAGATAAAATAATGATGAGTGAATTCGATGCCCGCGCCCGTGAATGGGACAAAAATAAAATGCATACAGAACGTTCTGAAGCCATAGCTGAAGGAATACGGAAAATGATTAGCCTAGATCCTTCCATGAAAGCACTGGAATTTGGCGCAGGCACAGGAATATTAAGTTTTTTGCTAAGTGATGAATTTGCTGACATTACCCTGATGGACAATTCCTCAGAAATGATTAAAGTTTGTATTGAAAAAGCTGAGATCAATAATGATCTTCATATTCATCCTATGTGTTTTGATCTTGAACACAATGATTTCGAGGGTAGATTTGATATTATTTACAACCAGATGGTGTTGCACCATGTTGCAGATTACGAAACAATGTTTGCTAAGTTTTATACGTTACTCAACCCTGGTGGATATTTGGCAATTGCTGACTTATTTCCTGAAGATGGCTCGTTTCACGGAGAAAATGTGAATGTTCACCTGGGTTTCGACCCTGAAAAAATTTCCGAAATGTTGAAAAATAAAGGTTTTAGTGAGATTCAATTTATCAATTGCTATAACCTTAAACATGAATCCGGTAAGACCTTTCCAATTTTTTTATTGGTAGCTAAAAAATAAGAACTAGGCTGAAATTCATGAAAAAGGATAAATCAACTATTCAATTCACTAACTGCTCATTCTTTCTAAAACTTTTTCAACCAATTCTCTGACCGGTTTTTTGTAATCCAGGCTGAATTGTTTACTTACTCGGTTTGCAATCAACACACAAACTGTGAGGGTCTCGTGACCTAGCATTGCACCCAAACCATACAATGCTGAGGTTTCCATTTCAAGGTTGCAGATTCTTAGATTGTTGTATCTGAAAGTTTCCAATTTATCGTTAATGTCGGGATAGGCAAGTTCTAACCTGATTTTACGGCCCTGAGGACCATAAAAGCCGGGTGCAGTAGCAGTAATCCCTTTTTGGAAGCCCTCACCTAATTTCATCATTAGTTTTTGGGATGATTTTACAAAATAAGGCTGGGGTAAATTTTCAGCCCATTGGCTATGTTGAATGAACGCTGTAGCCATTTCGTGATCGCAAACCTCTGTGGATGCTTTGTAAAAATGTAACATGCCGTCTAGTCCCAGCCCGTATTCCGACATCATGAAAGAATCTACTGCTAGGTCTCCCTGTAAAGCGCCTGAGGTTCCTAATCTGACAATGTTTAATGTAGTATGCTTGTCTTTGGGTTCACGTTTAACCAAATCCACATTCACGAGAGCATCCAGTTCATTCATGACAATGTCGATGTTATCGGGCCCCATGCCCGTAGATACAACACTTATTCGTTTATTGTTGAAATAACCGGTATGTGTACATATTTCGCGATTCAGAACTTTAAACTCAATTTTGTCGAAAAGTGAGGATATTTCGGGAACCCGTCCAGGATCACCTACTACGATGATGTCTTCTGCCAGGTTTTCAGGATGCAGTTTAAGATGATAAATCGTTCCTTCAGGACTGATTATCAATTCAGAATCTTTTATTTTTGTCATTGTTGAAACAATTAATTGCGTACATTTGTTTAGTTTTTCAAAATTAAGAAATTATCTTATACAAATACAGTCATTTTAAATATTATGAACGAAAAAAAGAATATTTTAGTACCAATCGATTTTAATCAAAAATCTTTAATTGCCCTTGAACAGGCTACCAATGTAGCGAAATTACTTAAACATGATATCATGTTATTGTACGTTCACGAAGAAAGCGGCATTTTTTCAAAACTTTTTTCTGACTCTCAGGGAGAAGATAAAGTCTTGGAAACCATTCAACTAAAGATGGATGAAATTGCTTCTCAGTTCAATGCCTCTTCAGGCATCAGCATAAAAAGTATGATTGCCAAAGGAAGAGTATCTTCAAAAATAGTAGAAATCGCTGAAATTATCGATTCGCAATTAATTATCATGGGAACGAATAGTGAAGTTGAGTTTAAAGCAACGATAGGGGCCAATACTCATAAAGTCATCAGATGGGCAAAGTCACCTGTAATTACCATCAACGGTTTGCACCATGAAAAAGGATGCAGAAGTATATTGTTACCCCTTGATTTGAGCATAGAAACCCGCCAGAAAGTAAGCAAAGCCATAGAAATGGCAAAATATTTCGGGGCTAATATTAAAGTTGTTTCTGCTTTGTGGTCGAAAAACAATAAAGAGGTTATTATGAAATTGAATGCTCAGATGAATCAGGTGCATAACTATATTACAGAAAGAAATGTGATTTGTCATTCAGAAATTATTCAAAGTTCAGATACCGAAAAAACACTGG
>CAZCBG010000107.1:4118-9736 GCA_964496885.1 uncultured Bacteroides sp.
AATGTGATTTGTCATTCAGAAATTATTCAAAGTTCAGATACCGAAAAAACACTGGTCCCAATTATTCTCAAATATGCTCAGGAACAGGGTGATATTGATCTAATTATGATTATGACTCAAAAAGAAATTGGTTTTGTTGAATATTTTATGGATTCCAATGCGCAGGAAACCATCCGTACTTCTGATATTCCTGTGATGTGTATAGCACCAAAAGAAATTGGGACTATTCAATCAAAAGGGTTTTAATAAAAAAAATAAAAGTCTTTTTTATATCGAAAATCAGTGTAACTCGCTGATAAATAAATTAAATTATTTTTAGAGACAAAAGAATGAAGGCTGAAATAATTAGTATCGGCGATGAATTGTTGATTGGGCAGGTGATTAACACCAATGCTTCATGGATGGCAACACAGTTGAATATGATTGGGATAGATGTAGCCCAGATTTCCGTGATTTCCGATCAGAAACTAGCCATTAAGCAAAGTATTGATCAGGCTTTTCAACGTGCTGATGTCATTTTGATGACGGGAGGTTTAGGCCCAACCAATGATGATATTACAAAATTTACACTTTGTGAATATTATGATAGCCAGCTGATTTTTGATGAAGCAAGCTATCAAAGGATAAGTAAGTTGTTTGCACAAAGAGGTTTTGATGTCACCGAGCTCAATCGCCAGCAAGCTGAAATTCCTGATAAATGCTCTATGATACCCAATATGAATGGCACTGCTTCGGGTATGTGGTTCGAAAAAGAAGGTAAAATCCTGGTTTCGATGCCGGGTGTTCCTTTTGAAATGAAATCCATGATGAGCAATGATGTGATACCCCGTTTAAAAAAGATGTGCAAGGAAGTGATTATTCATAAAACTATTCACATTCAAGGAATAGGAGAGTCCTTTTTGGCTGATCTGATCAAGGATTGGGAAAATCAATTACCTTCTCATGTAAAATTAGCTTATTTGCCTCAGCCGGGGCTTGTAAGGTTAAGGTTAAGTGCACAAGGTGAAATAGAAGATCAACTTAAAAATCAACTTGATCATGAAATTAAAAAGCTTAAAAAACTCATTCCCGATCTGATATTTGGATATGATGAGGATAGCTTGGAAGAAATTATTGGAAGATTATTAACGGCTCAACATAAAACACTGGCAACTGCAGAGAGTTGCACAGGTGGCTATCTTTCTCATTTAGTTACATCTGTATCAGGAAGTTCTGCTTATTATAAAGGAAGTGTAATTGCTTATTCCAATGATGTAAAAAAGGAAATATTGGGTGTTGGAAAAGAAACACTTGAGGAATTTGGAGCGGTAAGTGAACAAACAGTAACAGAAATGGCAGTAGGAGTGAGGAAACTACTACATACTGATTATGCCATTGCGGTATCTGGCATTGCTGGACCTGATGGTGGTACAGATGATAAACCAGTAGGAACGATTTGGATAGCAGTTGTAAGTGAAAAAGGCATTCTCATTAAAAAATTCCTTCATGGCGAGGACCGTGGCAGGAATATAAGAAAAGCAGCTTTAAGTGCTTTAATGATGCTCAGGAAAGTTATACAGCAGGAATGTTGATAAAATCAGTGTTTTTTTTATTAAATATAGTTGTTGTTATCAAATAATTTTGTACTTTTGCACTCCATTTTTGAAATAAGTCATTAAAAAAACATATAAAAATGTCTAAAATTTGCGATATTACAGGAAAAAAAGTGATTACGGGAAATAAAGTATCTCACTCAAATATAAAAAGTAAAAGAAGATTTTATCCTAATCTTCAAACCAAGAAGTTTTACATTCCTGAAGAAGAATGTTGGATTACATTAAAAGTATCTGCAAATGCAATCAGAACGATTAGCAAAAAAGGCATTTCTGCTTGTTTGAAAGATGCAGAGAAAAAAGGTTTAATTGTATTCTAAATCTAAGAAATTGATATAAATGAAAAGCTGAATGTAAAATTCAGCTTTTTTTTTATACTTAAATTTGTTTGGAAAATAGTTTCAAATTAAAATACGTACCTATTTTCTTGCTCAACTGTATCAACTGCGCTAAAAAACCTTTTTTTAACACGTATTTATCTTTAAAAGAATAAGTTACAAAACTTTCGTTGGAAATTTTAAATTTCCTTTCGGTATTATAGTTTTCTTAACTACAAATTCTCAGATTAATGCTATTTTTGCATTATTATTTTAATACTTTTATGGAAAAATATTTCGAAAAGTTTAGGCAGCAAACGATTGGTAATAATTTGCATTTTCAGACGCCTTATGGTTTTAAAAAGATGATTTATGCAGATTGGGTTGCAAGTGGAAGATTATATGCACCCATCGAAAAGAAATTGACAGAAGAAATTGGTCCTTATGTGGGCAATACCCATACCGAAACCAGTGAAACCGGGACGATGATGACCAAAGCTTATCATCTGTCGTTAAATAAAATCAAACAACATGTAAATGCTGGCCCCCACGATGTTATCATTACTTTTGGATCTGGTATGACGGCTGTAATTACTAAATTACAACGTATGCTCGGATTAAAATCCTGTTCCAACAATACAGGCATTCATTGTACAAAAGATTTCGAAAAAGCTGTCGTCTTTATTACCCATATGGAACATCATTCTAACCATACATCCTGGTTCGAAACCAATGCTGATGTAGTTTTGCTTAAGCCTACCAAAGACTTACTTGTTGATTTAGATGAATTAAAAAATCAATTGGAAATCTACAAAGACAGGAAATTTAAAATTGGTTCTTTTACAGCTTGTTCAAATGTAACCGGTGTAGGTACACCTTATCATGCAATGGCTAAACTCATGCACGAATATGGTGGCGTTTGTTTTGTTGATTTTGCTGCTTCTGCACCTTATATGGATATGAATATGCATCCTGCAGATCCAATGGAAAAGTTGGATGCGGTAATGTTTTCTCCCCATAAATTTTTGGGAGGACCCGGAACCTCCGGTGTTTTAGTATTTGCCTCTTCACTTTACCACAATGCTACACCCGATCAACCTGGTGGTGGTACCGTTGAATGGACCAATGCCTGGGGCGAATATAAATATATCGATGATATCGAAATTCGCGAAGATGGTGGCACTCCAGGCTTTTTGCAAGCAATTAGAACTGCGCTTTGCATTGAACTTAAAAATCAGATAGGTGTCGAAAATATGCAAATCCGCGAAGAGGAATTAGTAAAAATAGCTTTTGAAGAATTGAGCAAGATACCAAATTTGCACATTCTTGCTGAGAATGTAAAACATCGTTTAGGTATACTTTCGTTTTATATTGAAAATATACATTACAATTTAATCGTAAGAATGTTGAACGACCGTTTTGGTGTTCAGGTGAGAGGAGGTTGTGCATGTGCCGGCACTTATGGCCACTTTTTGCTGGATGTAACACATGAAAAATCGAGAGAAATCACCAATTTAATCAACAGTGGAGATTTATCTGAGAAACCTGGTTGGGTAAGACTGTCTCTGCATCCTACGTTGAGCAATGAAGATTTATATTTGATTACTGATGCTATCAAACAGATCAAGGAAAATCATCTTGAATGGGCAAAAGACTACATATATAATAAACATACGAACGAATTTCAACATGAAATTATTTCAACTTCTTCGGAAGACAAATTGAAACAATGGTTTAGCATATAATATTTATTTTAAAGCATGAATTTGAGTAATATGGAAAATGAAAATATGAGAAAAGTGCAGGGGTTATCTTCTCTGATTGGTAATACTCCTATTCTGGCAATAAGATTCAGATACAAAGGTGAAGAAAGACTCATCTACGCAAAGTCGGAGAATTTTAATATGACTGGAAGTATTAAAGACAGGATGGCTTACTTTATTTTGAACAATGCCTATAAAAATGGCATTTTGCATGCCGGTGATACGATTATTGAAGCAACTAGTGGGAATACAGGTATTTCATTTTCAGCAATTGGTAGAGCTTTGGGGCATCCGGTAACAATATTTATGCCCGATTGGATGAGCATGGAAAGAATAAATCTGATTAAAAGTTTTGGAGCAAAAATAAATCTTGTTAGCAAAGAAGAAGGCGGATTTCTGGGAAGTATAAAAATGAGCGAAGAACTTGCTGCTCAAAGCAAAAATTCATTTCTTCCCCGACAGTTTTCAAACTGTGATAATACACAGGCCCATTATTCTACAACTGCACCTGAATTATGGTGGCAAATGAAAATGCGACATTTAGCAATCGATTCTTTTGTTGCAGGTGTTGGAACAGGAGGAACAATCATGGGTGTGAGCAAATATTTGAAAGAAATGAATCCTGCCATCACTGTCCATCCATTGGAACCTTCCAATTCACCAACCTTAACAACAGGTTATAAAGTTGGGAAACATCGAATTCAGGGCATTTCTGATGAATTTATTCCTTCTATTGTTGAACTTGATAAGCTGGATAGTATTGTTAGCATTGATGATGGAGATGCAATTATTATGGCACAGAAACTAGCCAATATGGGGATGGCAGTCGGTATTTCATCGGGAGCAAATTTTCTGGGTGCTTTAAAAATTCAAAACGAAACAGGAAAGGACAAAGTTGTTGTAACCATTTTTCCTGATGACAATAAGAAATATTTAAGTACCGATCTGGCTAAATGCGAAACTGTAAAAGATGATTTTTTGTCAACAGATATTGAACTGATAGACTTTAAAGCATTTAAGCGTGTGTGCTTTACCTGTTGCGATCCTGTTGATTGTGCCGAAGCTCAATACCAGAATGAAGATGAAGGCTTTAAGCTGCCTCATTGCCCCAGACGTAAATAATCGCTAGGCTTGCTGATTATGATTTTAAGGTTTTAAGGTAGTTGAAAAACAATTCCATCCCTTTTCGCTTGGCATCATCTAAGTCATAGCTGATGTTATTGGTAAAATATTCCGTTGCATCTACATTTAATGGAATCTCATTTTTATAAGCAGCTACTGTATTTTTGATATGCGTTACACCAAACTTTAGTGATTGATTAAAATCATATAGAAAATTTTCCGTAAGTTTTTTTCTGGCAACCCAACAGGCAAATACAAAAGGTAAATTAGTAAAATTTTTCCATTCCGAAGCAAGGTCATAAATATAAGGATAATGATCGGTAGCTGTAAAAGTTTTATCGCCTATAAGTACCACTGCTTCATTATCATTTAGGACTCGATTCATATCATGATTGAGTTTTTCCCATTCAGGAAAAATTTCCCAATAGTTTTGAGCAAGTACTTTAACTAATTGAACTGAAGTTCTGGATTCAAAGTCAAGGTAAATTTTTGATATTTTATTAAGCGGTTGATTGCTTAGTAATAGAACAGTTTTAACTTTTGAAATAGCACCAATGCAATAATCAGAGATGATTTCTGCATTATTTAAAAGTGGAAAAACTGCAGCAGGAATTAAGCCAATATCAACGTTTCCTTCTATTAGTTTTTGTGCACATACCGCAGGTACATCTTTCTCAATTATTACATTATGCAAAAGACCTGCATTTTCTAATCCATAGATAAAAGGGAAAGTATTAAGGTAGGAAACAGCTGAAATTTTAATCATTATTATTACATATATACAATACAAAAATAGGGAAAATTAATCATTTTCTTTTTAAATT
>CAZCBG010000108.1:0-5969 GCA_964496885.1 uncultured Bacteroides sp.
TAGAAAAGCTGATTGGATAAAGGTGCTTGGTTGTATAAATAATAAAACATCTGTCCTGCAGCACCAAAAAACACTTTGTCTTTTTGATTTATGGTGAGAGCATCAACTTTTTTAATTATCTTTTCAGTCAATTCTTTGCGATAGATCGTAGTTTTTATGTATTTTAATTTCGGATGATGAATCGTATATTTTAATTCAATTATGTTTCGTGTATCACCGTAAAACCATGTAAAGCGGTTATATAAACCATAGGTGATGAGCGAAAAAAGAAGCACAGTTATGAAATATTTTACACCGGTTGCTTTCATTTTCTTCTCAAAGATCCAATTCAGTAAAAAAATGAGGATGAATGTTGCAAAGGATTTGCATTTTAACAAACCTGTATCTGAACCAATGGCAGGCATAAATAATAATACTGAGATAGTAAAAATAATAAATAGATGCGTAAAATTTCTTTCTTCATAGGAATGGTAAAGAAATACAAAAAGAAAAAATAATGTAAATGCTGTTATTTGCAAACTATATCCGAAATTGTAATCTCCTGTATTGTTTATATATATATAATAAAAATATACTAAAAAAAGTGCTAAGCTTATAAGCCATCTTTTTATTTTAAGATAATTTGCCGATAGATTATAAGCAATTAACATCATCACTATCACACCCATATATTTCGCAATAGCTATAGCATCTCTCATATAATTCGTGTAAATTTTGCTCGTTGAATGCGTTGCATCTGAATGAGATAGTGCAGAAAGCTTGTCAGTGACATTTGAATAATAATCGAAAGGAGACATAAATAAAACAAAAAAAACACTGAGAGCGAATAAGCATGACAAGCCATAGATCATGTATATTTTAATCAGAAAGAACCAAGTATTTTTAGTTGATAAAGCTGACTTTCCATATTTTACAAATGTGAAAACTCCCAACAAAATGAAAAAAACAGGAATAATTACAATATTGGGGAATTTTACCAACATAGCCATTATGCTCACAAAACCACATACTACAACATAAATAAAATTGGGGTTAGAAGAAAATTTATGCAAACAAACAAAAAGAATGATCAAGCAAAGTAATGATGAAGAACCATAACCAAATATATTTGAAGAAGTTGCAACTGTTAGGATTATAGCTGTAAGCGCGTATCTCGAAAATTGAAGAAAGTCTTTTCGATAAAAATAGACGAAATAAAATATTAAAACAATAGATTCAGTAACAAAATAATTTAATAATCGGAATGACAACAAGCTATCGCTGAAAATTGACGCCCAAGCATGTCCTATCAGAGCTGTCAACCATGTAAGCACAGCGTTGTCGGGCGATTGAGCCGATCTCATAGAAAATGGACTGTCAGTAAAATCCATTCCATACAAAATAAGAAATAGAGGGAACCCTAATATTAGAATGAAATTTATCAGGGTTTCAATATTTTTTCTATTCTTTAGCATTTATATCATTCTTTTGTTTAAAGAGAGCAATTTTATCGTTAGATATAAAAGAAATTTTAGAATTCAGAACTAGTTTGAAGAAAAATTTAAAGTTTGTCAGGAGCAAATTCGTATATTAAATGTTGTATAATAGTATCTTGTTCGATTAAATCAACGAAAAATGGAAGCCGCAATAAAGTAGCCGTATAATAGTCTGCTTCATGAAGTTCTTCTCCTGTATGTTTCTCGGCAAAATAGGGGCTTGCATGCAAACTTTGATAATGAAATACCGTAAGAATGTCGTGTCGTTTAAGAGCCGAAATAAGTTGAGAGCGCATTTCTGTTGAAGCACATAAAACATAAAACATGTGAGCGTTATTCGTTGCGTATTCAGGAATAAAAGGAAGTTGAATCAAATTATTTTTTTCAAGATGTTTTAAACCTTCGTAATACTTGTTCCAAATTTCTTTTCTTTTAAGTTGAATATCCACCAGATTTTCTATTTGTGCAAACAGAAAAGCTGCCGTAATTTCCGATGGCAAAAACGAAGAGCCTATATCCACCCAATTATACTTATCACTCTCGCCTCGAAAAAAGGCTGCTCTATTGGTTCCCTTTTCCCAAATAATCTCAGCTCTTTGAATAAACCGCTCATCATTAATCACCAACATGCCCCCTTCACCACATTGTATATTTTTGGTTTCATGAAATGAAAAACAACCCAAATGACCAATGCCTCCCAAAGGTTTTCCTTTATAAAAAGAATCTATGGCTTGGGCAGCATCTTCAACCACCAAAAGATTATACCGTTGGGCAATATCCATAATGATATCCATATCACAAGCGACTCCTGCATAATGAACCACAACAATCACTTTAGTTTTGGTAGTAATAAGGGATTCAATTTTCTGTTCATCCATTCCAGGATGGTCTGCTCTGCTATCTGCAAAAACTATTTTCGCACCTCTCAATACAAAGGCATTAGCAGTAGAAACAAAAGTAAAGGAAGGTATAATTACCTCATCATCCGGCTGAATATTACATAGAATAGCTGCCATCTCCAAGGCATCTGTACAAGATGTGGTAAGTAAACACTTTTTGAAGCCATAGTGTTTCTCAAAGAAGTCATGGCAAAGCTGAGTATAATGTCCATTCCCTGATATTTTCCCTCTAGATACGGCATCTTTAATGTAAATTAGTTCATTACCTGTTAGGTAGGGTCTATTGAAGGGGATCATTGGTTGTTAGTATTTTGTTTAGGAATAAAAAAAACTAATTTATAAATTGTATCTTTTTCTGAAATTGAATATTTTTCTTTTTTAAGACTACAACTAGTGTAATTTGTAAAATAGAAATTTGATACAAGTTCATTGAATTTATTATCGTTATAAAATGCATTATTCGAAAAATACCAAACAAGTTCTTTCTCATAAATTGAATATATTCCAATACCTTTTAATCCTGTATATTTTTCAATTTTATTTTTATTAAAAGGAGAACCTGCTAGCCAACCAAGAGTGTAGACATTCTCTTGCTTATATGGTAATTTAAAAGGATCATAAGTTAAACCTATCCATGAAACATAAAATTTATCTTTTTGAGTTTGAATAAAATTATTTATTTTATGACTTCTTATTCTTTTGTTTAGGATTTGATTACTAGCTTTCGCATAAGAAAGTAAAGGAAGAGATACAGCTAATAATGCTAAAATAACCAGTGTATACATAATTATTTTATGTCGAATTAAACTCAATGCTTTTTTATTCACAATATTTTCTAAATCAAAATAATAAATTGACAATAAAAATAATGGAAGGAATAGACCATAAAGCACTCTTACTTTCGGATTTCCATCTAAATAATAGTATAAATAAAAAGCCAACATAGCAATAAAAAGAAAATATAAGCTCATCGTAAAAATTTCTTTCCATCTTTTTTGGAAGAAAAATAATAAAAGGAAACAATAAAAAATGAAATAATTTTTTTCGCTTAAAAAAACTTTTATTTTTAAAAATGTCTCTTTTAATTTAATAATAAAAGTAATTGAAAAAGTTTTTGAAATAAAAGATTGAGAATCATTTGTAATTTGTATTAATTTTTCAGTTGTAAATTTGGGATGACCAATATCAATATTAAAATTACTTGCAAGTTTAAAATCAGTTTCTGTCCATCCTATTTTTTTTGTGATTTCTTTCTTATTATTATACGTAAATGAAGGGTTATCGTGAGTAGTGATTTTTGAACGAAGTTCATTAAATTGTCGGTAAGCATAATATTCTGGTGCTTTTTTATAAGCTAGATAATCATATAAGGTAGTTAGTAATACTAATGAAATTGCTAATGAAAAATACAATATTTTTCTTTTGTTTTTATTTATTATTAAAATAATTATGAAAGGCATTACAAGAACAATACACATCAAAAATACATCAAATCTTATAGCTGAGCCTAAAACAATTAAAAAAACTCCACAGATTACTTCCGAATATGACTTCTTGCTTGAAAACAATAGCAATAATAAACCACCTATCAATGAAATAGCAGAAATACGTGTAAATTGCAATATCAATAATGAAAAGATAATAACACTTAAAATAAGTAAATGTCTGATTACTTTAACCCAAAAGTCACTTCTAATTTTATTGAAACAATATTGTATACTTAGATATCCAGCAAAAAATGAAAGGATTAAATACCAAGTGTACCAGTTAATAGTTGGAAAAAGAATAAAAAAATGCTTTAAAATCTTCCCGATAATTATATTAGTAAATATTATATACTCAGAAGGAGTTCCTGATATTGCCCCTGAAACAATACTATTCATAAAAGAATCATCATTAGACTCAAAAAGAAAAGGAAATAGAATAATAATTAAAACAATTTCTATTAACGTAATAATAAATATCTTAGCAAATTCAATAAAGTTATTATTCTTATTATCAAGTTCTTGTCTTTTAAAAAAATCAAAATTAAATTTAGATTTTATATTAATAGTCATATATAGATTAAAAAAAATTTATCTTTTTATTTTTTTATTCTTCATTTCACTGATGAACTGATTTAAAATAGATACATTATTTATTTAACTTGTAATTAGAAGCAATGCTAAACTTGAATACACTTTTAGCATCTATCGGTTGAGTTATATGCAGCAGGGGATTGCGGGCTACTTTCCTATCAATTACAACCATAGTTTGAGCGAGGTAAGATGCTTAAATTACCACTAAAATCCTTATTGTAAGTGACCTTTGCGATTCTAAGCGTGATTATTTATTCAAAAGTATTGTTAATTAATATAATAAGTTTCTTCAAATTAAAAGACGATATTAAAATTTCAGTAAATGAGCCAATGATTAGTATTATAAATGGATAACTCGGCATTAAGAGTCGGTCCCAATCACCCATAGCTCCAATTGCAATAGTAATAAATTGACCTAAAATAAATAGTATACACAAAGTATGTTTCCAAGCTACTTTTTTTTGCTTAAAAAATACATAAACTATAGCTATTGATTGTAAAATGAGGATTAACAACAGAAATTTATTATAAAAAAATATTTTTATAATTTGTTTTAGGTTGTATTTAATATAAGTCATTGAATTTTGAGACTTCATTACAAACTTACTAATTCTTTCTATCGAATAATTTTCAGTATTAGGTATACTTAAACAAAAAATCATATCACTTGTTGGTGATAAATATTGGGGAAATTTATTAAGGCATTTTTTATAATTATCAATACATTCATTATTTAAAACAAACACAGGAATATAAAACCACTTCTGTTTTGTTGTGTCAATAATGGAAATAAATTCTTTATCCTCACCAAGTTTATATGCTCCGCTAATAATAATATTTGCCAAATTATTATTTAATAAAATTTTGCTTAAAACAAATTCCCCATTATATTTTTTATTCATTTCACAATAACTCATAACGCCTATTACTGCAAAAAACCAAGCAACTAACCCCCAATATATTAATATCTTTTCTTGTCGATAAAGAATAAATCTAAAAATTAAAAAGACAAAAACTAAGCACAGCAGTATTAAATATGTCGGCTTTAACATAATCAATACAAAAGTGAAAAATCCAATAAATATCGCGTTATATTTTGTTGGTTTATCAATATATCTCACAAACAAAAATAAAAATAATGTTGAGCCAACTATAGTTAAACATTCTGGATTAATATTAACATTCTGATTTATTAATAAAGGAAAGCAACCATAAATAAGAGTCGTTATAATAACCATATATTTTATTTTGATAACACTTTTTGAAATAAAATAAAATGGAATTATAGACAAAAATGATATTGAATGTTGAAAAAGAATAAGATTTTGGATAAAATGTTCTCTTGATAAATATTCAAAGAGCTTAATTATATAAATATATACGGGAGTGCGGTATAAATCAATATTGCCATTAAAGATATTTATTGGAGCAAAATATGTAACAGTGTCAGAATTGTATGAGATATTATGTATAAAGAATTTAAAATAAAATAAACGATAAATAAAACAACAAATTAA
>CAZCBG010000108.1:6069-9260 GCA_964496885.1 uncultured Bacteroides sp.
CCATTTTGGTTCATAAATTAACCAAATAATGAAAAGACTATCATTCTTCCCAATAATGATAAACATTTATTATACTTTCAGCAGTAAAACCTGATTTTTCATACAATTTACATGCACTAAAGTTTTGTAGTTGAGTCACAACTCTAATTGTTTTGTATCCCATTTCAATGGCGATAGAATCAGCAGTATGTATTAAATCACTGCCAATTCCTCTCCCCCGGAATTTATCGTCAACAGCCACAAGCCCAATGTCAGCAACTTCATTTTTTTCACCTAGAGTTGCAAATCCAATAATTTCGTTCTCTTTTTTTGCCACCAGGGTTTTAAAAGCATTTGTCTTATTAATCGATTTTGTAAGCCATTCGATATAAAGCTTTTCATATTCATTATTTACAAAGTTTTTATCATTCCGATATCTAGAGTAAATACCTGATTGTAACGCCAAAGTTATAAGATTTTCATTTAGTTCTTCTTCCTGAAATTCAATGATTTCATTAGTAAATTTGTGATATTTTTCTGTTTTTTTTGCATAAACAGTTTTTTGATCAACCAAAATACAACCTAGTTTAATAATTTTTTGAATGATTTCTTTTTCTTCAGGAGGAATAAAAAAATAAGTAAGCCTGTATTTTTTCAATGCTAATTGATTGAATATATAATCTAACTGATCATTCCCATTATTATCTAGTGTTATTCTTGCAATTGGATATCCAAAAAATTTCGAATCCCAATCTAAATAATCAATCGTATTATTTTTCATTTAGAAAGTTTTTTCCATGACAAGATAGCTAGGTCTGCCTTTCACTTTATCAAAAGTTTTACCGATATAAAGCCCTACAACACCCAATACCATGATAATTAAACCAGACAGAAACCAAACAGAAATAATTAGAGAAGTATAACCAGGTACAATTATTATATGATTAAGAAACAATATCAGGTTATAAATTGCAAAAACAATAGAAAAGCAGGAAATAAGAAAACCAAACTTTACAGTTAGTCTAAGTGGTTTGTCAGAAAATGAAAGAATTACATCGACAGCTAAACGCAATAATTTTTTGAAAGAATAAGCAGAATCACCTTCTGGCCTAAGAGCGTGAACAACACCAATTTTAGCATGCCGAAAACCTACCCATCTAACCATGGTTGGAAAGTATCTGTGATAATCATTCATAGATTGTATAGCAGCTATAACTTTTTTATGATATATTCCATAATTAGCGATTGTAGCATCTTGTTCTGTATTTGTAAGATAACCTAACACATTGTAAAAAAATGCTGAAAATTTTCGCTTTAGCCATTTATCCTTTCGTTGTATGCGTTTTGCAAATACAATTTCGTAACCTTCAAGTGCTTTATTATAAAGTTTGATTATTTCTTCAGGTTGATCCTGTAAATCACAATCCATTACAACTACCCAGTCTCCTTCGCAATGGTCAAGTCCTGCAGTTATTGCATAATGTTGGCCGAAGTTTCTTGAAAGATTAATTCCTTTAACCCGATTGTCCTTAATGTTAATATCCAAAATAGTATTCCAGGCATTATCCGGGCTGGCATCGTTTACCAAGATTATTTCAAATTCAGGATTAATCTTTTCAAGTGTTTCCTTGAGTCTGAAATACAACTCATATAAATTGGTTTCACAACCATATACAGGTATTACAACAGATAAATGAGGTTGATTCATAGTCTTTAAATAAGTAAACTGTTTTTTCTTTTGAATTAATTTTTAAATATTATTTACAATTATTCTTATCTCTTTAGTATTTTGCAAATATTCAATATAGTATCATTTTCCAAATCCGGATATATCGGCAAACAAATTACCTCTTCTGTTACTCTTTCTGCATTCGGTAAATTTTCAGGTTTTGCAGATTCTAGTCCGCGGTAGCTTGGGAACTGACTGATTAAGGGATAAAAATAACGTCTGCTATATATATTATGCTGTTTTAGTAATTCATAAACCTTATCTCTTGTTTTACCGAATTTTTCCTTGTTGATAAATATAGGGAAATAAGAATATGATTGCTTAACATGGGGAATATCTTCAAGAAATCCAAGACCTTCTATTCCCAGTAATTCCCTACGATAAGTTTCAGCTATTAGTTTACGTTTAGCAATAACAGCATCTATGTTTTTTAACTGCAATAATCCCATGGCAGCCTGAACTTCGTTCATTTTCGCATTGATACCGGGAGCTACTACGGTAGTTTCTCCAGCAAAACCGAAATTTTTAAGGTTGTCAATTCGTTTTTTCATCGTTGCATCATGACAAACAATAGCTCCTCCCTCGAAAGTGTTGAAAACTTTAGTGGCATGAAAACTCATCACCGAAAGATCTCCGAAATTCAGAACTGGAATTTCATTTTGAGTAACGCCAAAAGTATGGCAGGCATCGTAAATAACTTTTAAACCGTAAGTATCTGCAATTTTTTGAATTTCTTGCATTTTGCATGGATTTCCATAAACATGAACTGGAAGTATCGCGGTAGTATTGGGTGTAATGGCAGCTTCAATTTTAGTGGGGTCGAGGGTAAAGAAATCTTCCTCTATATCCACAAAAACTGGTTTAATATTATTCCACCATAATGCATGTGTGCTGGCTACAAAACTATAGGGAGTAGTAATAACCTCACCGCTAATACGTAAAGCCTGCAAAGCAGTAATCAATGCAATGGTTCCGTTGCAAAACAGTGAAATGTATTTTACGCCCAGGTAATTGCAAAGTTCAACTTCCAACTGCTTATGAAATTCACCGTTATTGGTCAATATTTTGTTTTTCCAAATTTTCTCCAGATAGGGAATAAACTCATTCAATGGAGGAAGTGAGGGTTGGGTTACAAATATTTTTTTGTCTGAATTCACCATTTTTAAATTGAATTAATGTTCATTTTCGATTTTCCAAAAAGGCGTAAACTGCATGGGTGCCCAACCATGTTTTTTACTCAACACTTTAAAATAAATAGCTGATTGAATTCGGAATACGCTCGTTCTTACATTCGCTGAATTATCAGTAAGTCCAATTGTAATGGAGAAAATCCCTTGTCCGAATTCAACAGCAGGGAATGTAGCACAAACTGTAAGCATACCATTAGCCTGTTGAATATCAATACTATCTTTGAAATTCATCACTTCGCCAAAATTACGCTGTTCCTTATCGTAAAAAATAAGACCAATACTGGGATTGGTGA
>CAZCBG010000109.1:0-9217 GCA_964496885.1 uncultured Bacteroides sp.
AAAATTAAAGTGATACTTTATTTATTAACTACCATTTTCTTCACAAGACGTTTGCCTTTAAATTCGATGGTGTAATAATAAACACCAGCTGAAAGATCTTTTACATTTAGATCGATCATGTGTTTGCCTGCATTCACTTTTTCCTGAACCGAGTATACTTTTTGTCCGAACAAATTCATAATATCAAATTTAATTTCACCAGATGTTGGTAAATTGTATTCGATATTTGTTAATCCTGTCGTTGGATTGGGAGTATTCTGTCCTAACCATAACATTTTTGCGTCAAATTCGTTGATTCCAACGCCTAAACCACTAATGTTAATCGATGATGGATTTCCTGAACAAATTGCACCTACTCCGTTTACTGAAAGCACACCATTTGCTGCACCAGCTCCAAAACTAATGGTAACCGATGCTCCGGTTCCTGTAATTGTTACACCTGCACTTGGAGTATATACCCAGTTGTATGATGTAGCATTGGTTAAAGGTGTAATAGAATAGGCATTTCCTGTTGAACCCGGAGTTACAGTTGTTGGACCTGTAATAGGACCTGCAGTAGAAATATTACAAATAGTAACTGATTTACATACTGTATCGTTGTGAATATATGCATCGTTTGCCAATTGTGTAAATGCACACAAACTAAACGAAAGGCCTGATGGTACAGTCATTTGATTGGGGAAAGTGAATTGAGTTGTTGCACCTGCTGCCAAACTGCCTGTCCATACTGCACTAACTGGCGTCAACGTACCACGTTGATAGGTTAATGGAATATTGGTCTGGGTTTGTGTACCAAAGTTTTTAATCTCAACTTTAATTGGAGTCGTACCAGGATTAACAATAGTACCTGGAAGGATGATCTGTGTAATACCAACATCGTTTTGAGCAGGATTTACAGTTACAGCTTTGCAGGTTGAATTATTCTGAACATAAACGTCACCCACAACTGCGGTATATGCACAGATGGAATAAGCCTGAGTAGCTACCTGGAAGGTTTGAGTAAATGTAAAGTTTCCAGAGGCTCCAGGAGCTAGTGGTCCTGCCATTACACCTGATTGGATAGCTCCAGTGCCTACCTGATATTTAACCGGTATATTCACCAACGCATCTGTTCCAAAGTTTTTAACAGTTACCGAAACTGTAACCATATCTCCAACCAAGGAAGTGGCTGTAGGTGTTGTAATCGCGGTTACACCACCATCCTGAGGTATAGAAGCCAGACTTAATTCAAAGTCGTCAATGGCCCAGCCTTTCATGGCAGATACCGTAGTTCCCGATACAAATTTAAACCTGAACTGAAGGGTGTTACCCAAATTGGTCAGATTCTTAACTCTGTATTTAGATTGCGTCCAGTTAGTATCAACACCAGTCCAGTTATTGAGGGCAGCATTGTACCAGTTGGTTGCATTGGTATCATTTTGTATACCCAAGGTTAACCAGGCACCATTACCACTCAGGTATTCAATAGAGCCATTGCTTGAAGCATCAAATTGACGCCATTGCCAGAATTTAAGCGTATCGGGCTGCATTACTGAAATATCAAATACAGGACTGTACAATATACTTAAATTGCTAACAGGATAATTGGCTGTTAAACCGGTAACCCAAGCATTTACAGGACTATGAACAGCATTCAAAGAAGGATGAGATGTAGCAGGAATACCTTGTGCCCATAGGTTGTTAATGGTTAATCCGCTGGCTGTATCTGTTGCAAACCAGTATTTATTGGTTTCAAAGTTATCCAAATAAGGAGGTGTAGTAGAATATTCCTTAAATACTTTGGTATGTAAGGTATCGTTCAAATGATTAACATCTCCTGTTACATTGTTGGTATAAGCCATAATGGTATTCATACCGGCTTGAAGTGTAATATTCTGAATTACTGAATCTTCTTGCAAAGTTAACAAGGCTGGTGGTGTTTTTGTCCATGCATGTGTGATAGGAGCTGCTCCGTTTACCACATAATTCAAGGTTGCAGCTGATAATGAATCGCTGCCATAGTTACGGATATAGAATTGTGGAGTTTGCAAATTAGAAGCCGTATAAGGAACAAAACTTCCCATAGCATTCATCCTGCTGATACCAGCATCATGAGGAATTGGAGGAATGATATTCACCTTATAATCTTCCGTTTCGCCCCATCCATAAGTATTGCATGGTGTTACAGAGGTAGATGAACCACTTTCCTGAACGGTTATACGCATTCTGGTAAAGCCAGACAATGCTGTATAAGGAACTGTAATGTTTCCTAAAAGCGTTGAATTACCTGTTCCGTTGTAAGCACCTCCATATGCCAGCTCTTGAGGTTCCTGGAATACACCATCGCGGTTGTAATCAATAAACACTTTTGCATAGCCAGTATAACTTCCTGCTGAAAATATAACGCTTAAGCTAATCGGATAAGTCATACCCGGCTGTATTGAAGCCATGAGACCGACTGAGTCAGTATAGTTATTATACATTTGGGTAGCTGTTGGATTTGTTAATATTGGCAATGGATTACCATGTGAAATACCGGCAAAAATAACCTGACCTAAATCTTCATCTGCAGTATAAGTAGCAGAAGATATACAATAAACAGGAGGTTTGTTAATGACTGTACTTTTAACTGTATCATTCAAACGATTCGCATCAACTGCCATGTCAACCCATACTTGAAGTTTAAATGTATCAGGTTGTAAATTAGAACTTAAATCTACTGTTTGTGTAAAAGTAAATGTTTTTACACTGTCGGTAGCAATGGTATCTGTCATTATTTGTGTAACTACAGGATAATTTACAGCTCCGTGGCTCAATTTATATTTAACAGGAAAGTTATGAATTGGTGTAAAACCATAGTTTTTAATGCGTACACTGATAGCTTCCTGATTCGTAAGATTAACGGCTGTAACAGGAGAAACAATACTCAATGCACTTGCGTCGAATGCTGGTTGTGCACCAACGGTTACAACAGCCGACATTCTTTGACTTGCACATCCTGCAACATTTCCAGAAATTCTAATATTGGGAAGATAAGTATTAATATAACCCGTTCCTGTAGGTGGTGCATTATCAGCATAAAAATACTGATGACTTCCGCTTAGGCCTGCAGTATATCTGAAATATGCACCGGAAGTACCTGTTCCGCCATAATTAGCTTCACAAAGCACCATCAAATTACCGGATGTATAATCCCAAGGAGTAGTTAACGATATGGGGAACCAACCAGTTGAGCTAAATACCTGAGGACCATCATATACCAATGTTGCATTACTGATCAAATTCGCCCATGTATCAGCAGTTGTAACCGATAGTGGAGTTTGAGCAAGATAAATTTTAACAGGGAAAGTGGCAGTTGCAGAAGTTACAACGTCCCATTGCATTTGATTGATCATTCCATATCCTCCAACATCAGAAGCCTGGTAAATAGAAACACTTCTTGTATAGCCCCATAGTCCATAGAAAGGAGAACCCTGACTGGATGTAGATAAAACATTCCCAATTTGTGAACTAAATGAACTTGAAGTAGTAGATTGAACATAGAAAGTATCCGTATTAAATAAAATAGGTGTAATAAAAGGACTTCCTGTATGTAAGGATGTACCACCTGATGGAACATCAAACCATTTCAATGGATCACCGGTAGAAGAAGTAGCTATAATTGTGCCAGTAGTTGCATAAGGAATTGTTATGTTGGAAGTAGCAGGATTCACTGGTGTGTGCAATGAATTGACAAAAATAGTATCCAGATTGTTAGAAGCTACATTGTCATTTGTAAGTGTAACCCAGCATTTAATCTTATAGAGCGAATCAGCATTGGTAACAGCTAAATTCACAAGTTGATTAAACTTGTAAGTAAAACTGCCGCCTACGGGAATAGCTGCACTTATTGTTTCGGTAACAACTGCAGTTCCTCCTATTTTCTGATAGCTGGCCGTTAAACCGCTATTGATAGGCAATGCCCCCTGATTAACAATTAAAACCTTCACCGTATCTGTAGTTAAGCCACAACCTTCAGTAATAGGATAAGCCAATGCCAATTGAGCATCATACAAAGGTGTACCAAAGAAATTCTTGCACGTCTGATTGTTAAACGTATTGATATCTCCGGTTAATGTAGTGTAAGCACAAATATTATTATTACCGGCAGGGACTGTAAAATTAGCAGGGAAAGTTACAGAGTCAGTAGCCAATGAGAGAATAGGATTGGTAGGTGTATAAGTATAACTTACCGGTGTACCGTTGTTTAATACATAGTTGACAACTACCGAAGTTATTGGGTCGGTACCAAAGTTTTTAACAGCCACTTTTACTGGGACAGCTGCAGCTTCCGTTTCAACTGAATTTGGACGGCTGATAAAAGTAACCCCTGCATCGTGTTGCAACAAAGGCACTTCGTCGGCACCTATGGTTGGATGAACTGCATCTCTTGTAAAGCCGTCAACATCATCAGTGATACCAGGAATAGGAATTGCCAATGTACTTAAGATAGTTGATTGCAAATGCAAATCAGAAACAGATGTAAAAGTTGGATCTATAGAAACTGAATTGACATCTTTAGAACTTGCAACTTGCAAATTTGCAAGATTAGTTTGAGCTGTTGTCCAATAAGCAAGATTAGTTCCTGTTGCATACAAATCATTATAATTACTTGAATTAATACCTGTTACAGAAGAAGCGTAATATGCATAACCACCACCAGTATTACTAAAGATATTGTTTACAATATTATTATTCAAACCACCATAAATATAAAATGCATAATAAGTAGTACTTCCTCCCGAAACACTTATCGAATTATAATAAATATTCGTATTACTATTTGAATAAACATAAAGGCCATACACTGTAGAAAGTCCGACTGATTGGCTTACAAAATTATTGGCAATCAATCCGTTTCCAGAAACAGAATTGCTATAATAAACATACATACAATATGCATACGTACTGTTTATATTGATTTTGTTTTTTGTATAAATATTGTTATTGCAATAATATGAATACAAACCATAGGCGTAAGAAGATGTTGAAGAATTCTGAACAGTGTTTCCAATTATCGAAATAGTATCCTGATAATAAGCTTCAATTCCGTAATAATAAAAACCTTTTACACTATTGCCAATAAGTTCAATACCTTTCTGAAAACTTGTTGAACTTGCACCGTAGACATAAATACCATAATAACCATTTAGAATTTTATTATTCTGGAATTTATTGTATGAAGCAGCAATTCCATAATCATAGATACCATAAAAATAGGAGCTTGTAGTTACTGGCATTTGCAATACACAATTTGATATAATATTATGGGTAGCATTACCAATCAATTCAACAACTCTTCCATAGGTAGCTCCGGCTGCTATAATGGATATACCCTGGAATCGGATATAATCGGCACTGTCAAGTCGTAACGTATAATAATTGACAGTTGTAGTTGCCGCAAATTGTAATTTTACTTTTGTACTATCATTGCTGGCCGAACGGAAAGTTATCGTATTAATAGCTGAAGCACCCATGATTTCGGAAATCCTCACCTGTTCGTTATAAGTACCAGTATCTACAAGGAAAGTAACAGGACCACAAACTCCTGCAACTGTTAAGTTATTTACAGCTGAGTTGAATGTAGGGAAGTTATGGAAATTGCCACCGGTTGTATCACCGATTGTATAATTACCATTCAAACAAGCAGTAAAGCATGTACTGTACAATGTATCATTAGAGCCTGTACTGTCAATGGCAGCACCATTGGGATGTTGTGTCCATGCTTTTACACAATACAAACCACCGCTGAATGTTTGGTATGCAAGCGTTATCGTAGTATCAGCACCACTCAATAAATTTCCCGTAAAATTATATGTTGGTTTTGTTACACCATTTAAGGTCCAGCCAACAGCAACACTGGTTAAATGAGACTGTCCATAGTTTTTAATTTTAACTTTTATTGGAGTAGAAACACCAGATGGCGTAGATCCAACAGGATTAACCAAAGCTGTAACACCAGCATCATTCATAGGAGGAGGACTAACAGTAATGATAACAGGCACCCTTGGAACACTGCTACATCCGGGAACCATACCGTTTATTTGCATATTTGGACGTTGACTAAAAGTATAGGAAGCTGCTGCGTTAGGACAAACTCCACCTGCATCAGAACGATAATTAGTAGCTGACACAAATGTTGTAACAGTTTGATTAACAATACCATTCGTAGTGTATGAAGATGCACCAGCGTAATTATCAAAACAATTTTCAATCACTAAATTATCAATACCATTCCAAACAAAAGGTGTAGTAAAGTTATAGATATTCCAACCAATTGTTGGCATTAAAGATGGACTGGCATATACCTGCGTTAAACCGCCTACATAAGTTGTAGTTAAATCTGTTAGGCTGGAATGACCAATTTTAATTGTATAATTTATCATAGCAGCACCAGGAGCACCCACTACATCAAATCCGAGTGAACTAATTACACCTGCCTGAATACCCAGGGCATTCAACTCAGCTTTTTTAATTAAATATTGCTCTTTTGAACCGGTATAATACTGTCCGTAAGGAGTTGGATAAGCAGTTGTAGTATTTACAACAGTTCCTGTACCAATAGTTGCAGATGCTGAATAATTTGTAGTGGTTTCTACATAAAAAGTATCCGTTTGATACATAAAGAAAGGAGTTGTAAAAGGAGAACCCTGGCCTAAATTTACACCGGCAGTAGGTGCATCCCACCATAAAATATTTCCGATAATAGCATTAGCAGACAAGGTAGCGGTACTTCCATTGTAAATGCTCACATTGTTAGCTGTAGGTACCGGTGGTGTATAACGGGATAAAATTGAATCCCTCACCAATGTATCATTGCTTGGGAATGCATCACCTGGAGTCATAACAACTGCAGTAACTTTAATTAATCTATCTACCGTTGGAGCCGTAAAAGTAGCCAGGGTAGTAAATGTATAGGTTGCAGTATCAAATGGATTTATAACTACATTAATAGGTTCTGGGGTAATAAAACTGCCATTGTCTAATTTATATTTAACCGTACAATTGCTGCTTTTTAAGGTATCAATATAACTATGGTTAAAAATCTTAACTGAAATAGGCACCTGGTACAAAGCACACCCGGTTGGTGCATTTATTTTTGCAAGACCGGCTTCATGCTGATAGGAAAGAACTGTTGCTATAACAGGAACTCTGTTACTAACACAACCTTCTATTGTTGTACCTACTTTAAAATTATAAAAGAAATAATAATAAGGCGAAAGGGAAGCTCCTGTTATACTTAAAACACCTGGTAGCGTATAAGGAAATGTTCCTGTTAAATCTCTGTATAGGTTGGTTACACCACCTGTCCATGCAGTAGCAACCAAACGGTAACTGGTTCCTGCTGTAATTGGGAAATTTAATACTGCAGTCTGTGCAGGACTTAAAGGTGTAGCATAACCTGTACAATTTACAGTAGCTGTATTTATCATAACCCCAGCAGATGATTGTAATTGAATAGTAACAGTGCCAGCACCGCTACCATAAGGGAATATATCAACTGCAGACAGAACCGTATTGGTCAAAGCTGTAAAAGTCAAATAGGTACCTATACCACCGCCAGTACCGGCAGTTGATAAAGGAGCAAGAGGACCTATATAAGCTACAGTTGACTGACTGGTTTTTGCAGCCACATAAAAAGTATCCGTTGCAAATAAAACCGGAGTTGTAAATGATGGACCATTCCCTAAAATAGCTGTACTGATAGGTGTTTTATACCATACAAGCGGTTTGGTAGAAACGGCTGTTAATGTAGCTGAACTTGAATAAAATACAGATGCTCCGGTTGCAGTTGGAGGAGGAGGAGTAAACATGGATGAAAAACTAAAGTTGGCACTCGAGTCATTTGCATGAGAATAATCACCGGTTAAATCTGCCCAGACTTTAATTTTATAAGTAGTATCATTCAACGTAAGTGGATTTACTGCAAGATTTGCTTTTGTATTAAATGTATATTGAATGGTATCTCCAACATTTATCGTACGGTTAATCAATTCTGAAACAACCGCATTTAAACTATCCAATTTATAACGGGCAGTCAATGTATTCGGAAGAATTGAAGATGAACCTACATTTTTAATAACAATTTTAACATCATCTGTAGAAGATAAACCACAACCACCAATAGGTTTTAACAATGCTATCATTGCAGCATCCTGTGCAGGAGGTAAAAATTCATCTGCTCCAATACAAGGAGGATTTAAGCGCGTAGTTCCGTCAATATCGGTAGGAACATTGGCAAGATAAGTACCCATTCCTTTTAACAAACCATTTAAGGTATGTAAATCTGTTAATGAAAAGAAGAAAGGATTAACCGAAATTGAATTTGAATCTTTTAGGGAAACAGCAGTTAATGCGGCTAATGTAGTATAATCAATTGCATTCCAGCTGGCAATTTTGGTAGCGGTTGAATAATAATTATTATTATTACATTGGGCAACTGTAGCAGCTCCTTCAACATATAATGGATAAATATTACTTTGCAGTATATTGTCTTTGATAATAATTCCTGAGCTTGTACTCACAATGTTTAAAGCTCTTGTATCAGTAATGTTAGTACCATTTGTAATTACAGAGTTTGCATACACTTTATACTTTACAACCGTATTTAATCGAATACCATATTCAAAGCCTGTTCCATTGGTAATACTAACAAAGTTATTGGCAATTAAACCCATTGTAGAATCAGTTGAAGTAGAGTTTTCAACCAAAACAGCATACATATTAGATCCTCCGGTAAGCAATACAGTATTTTTTGTAATTGTATTCAGGGTATTTGCAAATCCAAGATAAATACTATATTTATTACTTGTATTTGTAACAGAAGAATTCAACGTATTGGAGTCAATCATAGTAGAATCTACATACAATGCATAAATTCCATAAACAACAGCTTCATTAATTTTATTATTTTTAATTACTGTATTTTTTAATGTAGCTGTAGTAGTTCCTTTTATAGAAATAGCATACGACCCACTATAGAAATAGTTGCCCTGTATAAGGTTATTTTTGCTTGGAACAGTAGTGCCTTCAATACTTAATGAAGTTTGGGAAGCCAATGAACCGGAAGTGCCTGCAAAATAGTTGCCGATAAATTTATTATAGGTAGAACCTGCGGTAATGACTACAGCTGCAGCATTAGTAGGATCGGCCGGGGCAAATTTAATATTTTTAAAAGTAATATAGCTGGCTCCGTTTA
>CAZCBG010000110.1:0-9062 GCA_964496885.1 uncultured Bacteroides sp.
TAAAACTGATGCTTAATAGAATTAAAAATTAAAATTTAGACAGTTTCTTAATATAATTTTCAAAAATATTCCATCTTTGATGATTTATATCAATAAAATATATAGATTTGCAATGTTAATTTTTAAACTATTTGTTATTAATCTTCAAAAAAAATGAAAAATCTTAACATTTTAATAATACTATTTTTAATGGGGTCAAGCAATATTTTTGCTCAAATTCCTACCAATGGATTACTTGCCTGGTATAAGTTTGACGGAAATGCGTTGGATTCGAGTGGTAATGCAAACAATGGGACATTGAACGGTCCTGTTCCAACAACAGACCGCTGGGGACACCCTAACAAAGCACTCTTATTCAATGGAAATGGTCAATATATAAGTGTTGCCAATAATGTTTGGAGTGATGCGCTAACATTATCTGCATGGATATTTGTGAATGACTTTGGATCAACGAGTTCACAGTCTTCAGGAAAAGGGATATTCTTTAAAGCACCCAATACAGGTTACAATCAGGATTATGATGTGAATGTTGGTTATGATGCAAATGCTGATGCCAGAGCTTGTTTTGTGTTCGGACAAGGTTCATCCCAATACATGGCCTTGATCAGTAACAGCATTTTACAAACAAACCAGTGGTATTTGATTACAGCTTGCCGTGAAAATGGAGTTGCAAAAATGTATATAAATGGGAATTTAGATAAAACAGTAAACTATTCATTTACACCCTATAATCAAAACCATAATTTAAACCTTGGAATGACCACTGCAAGCATTCAGTCATTCAGTGGGAAATTGGATGAAATGCGGATTTATAACAGAGCATTGACTGTTCAGGAAATTTCGGCAATCTATAATGAACAGCCTATAACAGAAATGCTGGCCTGGTATCCTTGTGATGGCAATGCCAATGATACAAGTGGCAATAATTTTAATGCAACTATTTATGGTCCGGTTTTTACGACAGACCGCTATAACCATCCCAACAAAGCCTTGCTGTTTAATGGTAACGGCGATTACCTGGATGTTCCCTATAATATTTGGAGCAGTAATCTAACTTTGTCTGCCTGGATTTATGGCAATGATTTTGGTAGCACCAATCCGCTGAATTCAGGAAAACTTATCTTTTTTAAAGCTCCCAATACTGGCTATAATTCTGATTATATGTTGAGTGTTGGCAATGATGTAAGCAGCCAGGCGAGGGTTTCGTTCAATTTTGGTCAGGGTTCTTCTGAATATACACAATTATTCAGCAGTACGATTTTACAACCCTTACAGTGGTATTTGATAACAGCAACTAGAGAGAACGGAATTGCCAAGATATATATCAATGGGAATTTAGATGCAACAACTACTTATGGATTTACGCCCATAAATCAAAATTATAATTTAAGTATTGGGATGTCGAATGCTGCCTTACAATCGTTTAGCGGTAAATTAGATGATTTAAGAATTTATAATTATGCTTTAAATAACGGACAAATTACTGGATTGTACTCATCTGTTGCTGAAAATACTGATATTAGAAAGAAAATGCAGATATTCCCCAATCCAGCTTACGACCAAATTACAATCAATCTGGGACAAATTAAAAACCTGCAAAACATAACTGTATCTATTTATGATATACAAGGCAAACTACTCCTACAACAAGCCATAAAACAATTACAAACTGAACTCAATATCAGCAGTTTTGAAAAAGGAGTATATGTTGTAAAAGTAAATAATGATAATAATACATTTCACAGTAAGTTCGTGAAAGAATAGCTTAACCATCTGTCTTGTAATGAACTTAAACCCTGTTAGTGATTTTTTTGTAAACAAAAATTATAACTTCAAAAAAAGATAAAAAGATGAAAAAACGCTACATTTTAATGATTGCATTGTTCATTGCGAATATTGCAAATGCACAATGGCAAAAAACCAATGGACCTTTAGGAGGGGAAGTTTATAATACATTGGTAAAAGGAAATTATATTTTTGCTATTATTGAAAATGGAGGAATTTATAAATCTTCAAACAATGGTAATAGCTGGACAGCATCAAATACAGGAATATATGATAGTCTTTCTGTAAATACGATTACTACAAATGGAACTAATATATACGCAGGAGTATATCATAGTGGCATTTATTATTCTTCAAATAATGGGAATAGCTGGACATCTATTAGCTCTGGGCTTAATTATTTAAATCTTGAAACGCAAACGATAGCTGCTGATGCTTCAAATATCTATTTTGGTACTAATAGTACAGGTATATTTAAGTCGGCGAACAATGGGGGTAGCTGGAATGCTGCCAATGCAGGTTTGACAAATTTAAATGTTAGAAAAATACTTATAAATAGTAATAAAATATATGCAGGAACTTATGGAGGCGGTATCTTTATGTCTACAAATAATGGAAGTAATTGGACTGCTATCAATGCAGGTTTAACAAATACTTACATTCAAACACTTGCATTACTTGGAGACACTATTTTTGCAGGGACCAGTAGTGGTGTTTTTATTTCAACAAATGCAGGAAGTAGTTGGACAATTAAAAATAATGGATTGTATAATCCGGATGTAAATGGAATTGCAATAAATGGAAATACTGTTTTTGCTGGTGTGGGTGATTATGGATTATATAAGTCAACAAACTATGGGAATACTTGGGTTTTAACCAATCTTTCAAACAGATATATCAGGTCAATAACTTCAAAAGGAGACACTGTTTTTGCAAGTGGTAGTGGTGGTGTATTTAAGTCAACCGATAATGGGAATACATGGGCTACTGTTAATAATGGTTTTGCATTTACTTTCGTCCTTGCTCTAAAAGTAGATGGGTATAATATATATGCCGGAACTGATGGCAATGGAATGGAAATATCATCAGATGGTGGAAATACATGGTCAGAAATAAATAATGGAATAAGATTCCCAAGAGTTTTTGATATTGCAATTAATGGAAATAATATTATTGCCGGCACTTATGGATATGGTACTTTCAAATCTACAAACAATGGGAATAGCTGGATTTGGGATACAACTGGTTTAACAGATTATGGTGTTAGTAATTTAGCAACAAATGGGAGCTATATATATGCAGGCACAGGTAGTGGGGTTTTAAGGTCAGCAAACAATGGTAATAATTGGAATACAACCGGACTTAATGCTCAATATGGGCCCAGACCCATAATTTCATTAATTGCAAATGGAAGTAATATTTATGCAGGAGTTTTTGATGAAGGTTTATTAATGTCAACAGATAATGGAAGTACATGGAATCCATCTAGTTTGACAGATCCTTATATTTATTCATTAGCTATAAGTGGAAATAATATATATGCTGGAACTATGAGTAATGGCGTATTTTTATCCTCTAATAATGGAAATACCTGGACAACTTTAGGAAGTGGGCTTGAATATAATTTTGTTCATGCATTAATTATAAATGGGGGCAACATAATTGCCGGTACAGCTAATGGTGTATATATTTCAACTAATAACGGAGTTTCGTGGAATAATACAGGATTAATGAATATAGAAGTATACTCCTTAGCTGTCTATAATAGTTATCTTTACGCCGGAACTTATGGTGAAGGCGTTTGGAAACGTCCACTATCAGATTTTACAGCACAATTTACGATAACAACTTCGGCCAACCCATCCAACAGCGGAAATATAACAGGAAGTGGTACATTTTCTTATGGACAACAGTGCACTCTTAACGCTACAGCAAATCAAGGATTTAAATTTGCCAGTTACACATTAAATGGAAATCTTATAAGTTATGACTCCATTTTTATTTTTGGTGTTACTGCAAATAAAAATCTTGTTGCTAATTTCACAACTGTACAAGGAATTACAGAAAATAATTTCAATCTCATTACTATTCATCCCAATCCTGCCTCCGATAAACTTATCATAGACTTACAAGAATTTATAAACCCGCATAGCACAACCCTATCCATTTACGATATACAAGGCAAACTAATCTTGCAACAACTCATAAATCAGCTACAAACAGAACTCAACATCAGCTCTTTTACCAAAGGTATTTATGTGGTAAAACTAAGTAGTGATCAAAACAATAGGGTCAGTAGGTTTGTGAAGGAATAGATGATAGTGATAGCATCACTTGAAGTGATACAATCAATTATTTTCAACCCTTTAAGGGTTATTACAAACAAAACCAATAACTTCTAAAAAAAGTTAAAATATGAAAAAAATCTACATTTTAATTATTTTATTATTGCTGGGAAATATTGTGAACGCTCAATGGCAGCTTACAGATATACTTAATAACAAAATGGTTAGATGTCTTGCAGTAAGTGATTCAAATGTTTTTGCAGGAGTAAGTGGCGGTGTATTTTTATCAGTTAATAATGGCACAACCTGGACTGCTGCAAATAACGGAATAACAAATACTGAAGTTTTTTCCTTAGCCATAAGTGGTACAAATATTTTTGCAGGAACCGATAGTAATGGTATTTTTTTGTCCACCAATAACGGCATAAGCTGGTCTGCATTAAATACAGGAATTCCTGTAAATATTCTTGTTAGTTCAATTGCTGTAAGTGGAACAAATATTTTTGCAGCAACCATAGGAAGTGGAATGTTTTTATCTACCAATGATGGCATAAGCTGGATTGCTATAAATAACGGATTAACGAGCCTCCAAATATATTCATTAGCTGTAAGTGGAACTACTATTTTTGCAGGGACTAATAATGGTATATTTTTATCAAACAATAATGGTACAACATGGACTTCTGCTAATAATGGATTATCAGCTCCTGCTTCTTCAATTGCAGTAAGTGGAACAAATATTTTTGCAGGGAATTATCATGGGGTTTTTTTATCAATGGATAATGGCAGTAGCTGGACTGCTGTGAATAATGGATTAACAAACATAGATGTCTATTCTATTGCTGTAAGTGGAACAAATATTTTAGCAGGAACATATAATCTTCAAAATTGTAAAGTTTTTTTATCAAGCAATAATGGGGCAAGCTGGACTAATGTTAGTACAGGTTTGCCAAATGCTCTTGTAAGATGCTTTGCTTTCAACGGAATGAATGTTTTTGCAGGCGTTCATAATATTTCAGATTGGACTGGTCAATATCCTGGAGCAGGAGTATGGAAACGCTCTTTATCGGAAATGATAAGTATTTCAGAAATACCAACTGCAAACACTTTTGCAATCTCACCCAACCCTGCCACCGATAAACTTATCATAGACTTACAACCATTAAAAAACCTGCAAAACACAACCCTATCCATCTACGATATACAAGGCAAACTACTCTTGCAACAACACATAAACCAGCTACAAACACAACTCAACATCAGTAGTTTTTTCAAAGGTATTTATGTAGTAAAGGTAAATAACGAGAATGAAAGTTTTGTAAGTAAATTTATGAAGGAATAAAATATTAGAATATAAGTCGGAGTGTGACTTCAAGTTGCGACCCGTTTACAAAAACAATTTAAAAACCAATAATATGAGAAAGCTATACATTATGATGATTGCAATACTTATGGTAAATTTTGTAAATGCACAATGGGTAAAATCTAATAATCCAATTAGTGGTTATGTAACTTGCATTGTAACAAATAATAGTTATATTTTTACAGGTACAAACAGTGGTATTTACAGGTCATCAAACAATGGAATAAGTTGGGATACAGTAAATAGTGGATTGACAAATAAAGGGATTTTGTCTATAGCTTCAAATGGCAATATGATCTTTGCAGGAACCAGTTCAGGTGTCTTTTTATCAACAAACAATGGAAATAATTGGGTAACAAAAAACACTGGTTTAACCGATAGTATCTATGGAATCACCTCTATCGCCTTAAAAGGAGATACAATATTTGCTGGTACAAATGGTAAAGGAATATATTATTCCTCAAACAATGGAAATAGCTGGGTTAAATTAAATACAGGATTATCTGGTTATGCACTACATGTAACGTCATTAACATTAAATGGAAACAATATTTTTTTCGGGACTGAAATTGATGGTGTTTTTTTATCAACCGATAACGGATTAACATGGGATACTGTAAATAATGGACTATTAAACCCTTCTATTACTGTATTAACATATAGTGGAAATATTATTTATGCAGGAACATGGGGTGGAAGTTCTATATTTAGATCATCAGATAATGGAAGTAACTGGACAGCAATTGGAAATTTTACGCAACCATATCATACTACAGCAATTGCCGTAAAAGGAAACAACATATATGTAGGGACTTACAATAATGGAATATTCCTTTCAACAAATAATGGGAATAGTTGGACAGCAATTGATACAGGGTTATCAAATCCAAATATAACTTCTATAGCAATAAAAGATAGTAATTTATTGGCCGGTACACAGCAAGGCGGTGTATATCTTTCTACAAATAATGGATCTTATTGGACTAAAATGAATTGTGGTTTGACAACTTCAAATATCTATACTATAGCTGAATACGGTGGAAAAATATTTGCTGGAACTTCTGAAGGAGTTTTCGCATCATCTGATAATGGGAATACATGGATTCCAATGAATATAGGCTTGTTAGGTCATACAATTAAATCATTTGTCAAAAAAAGTAATAATTTCTATGCTGCGTCCGATGATGGTATTTCTGTGTTTTCTGACAGTTTGAATTGTTGGCTAATGTTGCCTAATACAGGAATTTCTTTTCCCTCAATTGTAGCTTTAACTGTTAAAGATACTAATATTTATGCAGGTACTGTATTTGATGGTGTGTATTTATCAACTAATAATGGAAACAATTGGATACCTATTAATTCAGGTTTACCAAACTTGCCTATACATGGGCTTTATGTTTTAGCTGCTAATAATACTAATGTTTTTGTAGGAATATGGGGAAGTGGCATGCTAACAACATCAAATAATGGTAGTAATTGGACATCTGCAAATTTAGGATTACAAAACTCTGAAATTCGCTCTATAGTTATAAGCGGTAATAATATTTATACTAGTACAACAATGGGTTTATATATATCTTCAAACAATGGGAATAGCTGGTCTAATATTATATCAGGTTCTGATATATTTGCTTTAGCCGTTTATGGAAATAATATTTTTGCCAGTCCAACCAATGGGCAAGGAATAATTTTTTCTTCAGATAGCGGAATCAGTTGGAATGCGATGGATACAGGTTTTACTACTAATAATATTATTTCATCTATAGCTATTATTGGAAATAATATTTTTGCAGGTTCTGTAGATGGTGTTGTTTGGAAAAGACCACTTTCTGATTTTAATTTACAATATCCAATGCCGGGAGCAGCAGGAAATATTACAGGAACAAATACAGTTTGTCAAGGGCAAAACAATGTTTCATATACAGTTACACCTATAATTTATGCAAGCAATTATATATGGACATTACCGAATGGTGCAACTGGAAGTAATAATACTAATTCTATTACTGTTAATTATGCAAATAATTCACAATCAGGAACAATAAGTGTTTATGGTTCTAATCCCGGTGGAAATGGAGCTTCTTCAAATTTATCAATTACAGTTAATCCATTGCCAGCTCAAACTGGTTCAATAAATGGAACTACCAATGTAACTGAAGGTCAACAAAATGTTCAATATTCAGTTCCTGTTATTGCCAATGCAACTTCTTATAGCTGGACATTACCCAATGGTGCAATTGGTATAAGTACTACAAATAGTATTTCAGTAAATTTTAGCTTTACTGCAATTTCTGGAAATATAATAGTAAAAGGAAACAATACATGCGGCAATGGTGATTCTTCCATTTTATATGTAACAGTAAATCATTTTGTTCCCAATTGTTCCGCACAGTTTGACCTGGTGGCTGATACCGCTATACTACATCATTACTTTATTGTAAACAATACATCCGGTATTCAACCTATACACTACAATTGGAGTTGGGGTGATGGTACGCACGATACCATTGCTTATCCAACACATACCTACACTACAGCCGGATATTATAATATTTGCCTCAGCATTATAGATTCTGTGGGATGTACAGTTACCTATTGCGATTCATCTTTTTTACAGAAATCTCCAAATGCTATAATATCTTTAACAGTCATTCCTCAAGGTTCTGTTTGGATAGCTAAGAATGAATCTTCTGATAAAATTAAGATATATCCTAACCCTGTCACCGATAAACTAATCATTGATTTACAACAATTAAAAAACCTGCAAAACACAACCCTATCCATCTACGATATACAAGGCAAACTAATCTTGCAACAACTCATAAACCAGCTACAAACAGAACTCAACATCAGGCATTTTGCAAAAGGTGTTTATGTCGTAAAAGTAAATAATTTGAAGAATAACATGGTGAGAAAGTTTGTTAAAGAATAGTTTATAACTCAAACATACCAGGCTTTCAAACCTTCATGGTTTTTTTTCTAAATTAAAAAATAACTACAATAAAAGATAAAATTAAAAACAAAAAAAATGAAAAAAAATTCTCAAAAAATGATTCAAATAGCCATGCTGCTATTTCTTGTATCAGTAATTACGATCAGTTGTAAAAAAGATACAACGACAACAACACCAACAGTATATACAGCACTTGGAGAAGACTATCAGGGTGGTATTGTTTTCTACATTCTTCAACCTGGAGATTTAGGTTATAATGCTTCTGTACAGCATGGGTTAATTGCTGCTCAAAATGATCAAACTACTATCAATGGGATTCTTTGGGCCCCTTCAAATTCAAACGTATTAATTGGTTCATTTTCCACAGAAATAGGAAAAGGCAATGCCAATACAAATGCCATTGTTGCAATTCACGGAGATGGCAGTTATGCTGCAAAACTATGTTCTGACCTAGTTTTAAATGGTTATAGTGATTGGTATTTACCAAGTAAGGAAGAGTTGCGAAAAATATTAAGTTCTCAATACTTGGGGCATTTTTCAACTGCCACCCATTACTGGAGTTCAAGTGAGTACGACATAAGTAAAGTATGGACTCAAACCTATGTAAGTGGACAACAATCTGAATATTTTAAAAATTCAGCATGTTTTGTACGAGCAATAAGATCTTTTTAAATAT
>CAZCBG010000111.1:0-9029 GCA_964496885.1 uncultured Bacteroides sp.
CACAGGATTTTAAGTCCTGCGTGTCTACCAATTCCACCACCAGGGCGTCCTTGAAATAAAATCCTTTAGACAGAACTTTATTTTGAGCGAAAAACGGGACTCGAACCCGCGACCCCGACCTTGGCAAGGTCGTGCTCTACCAACTGAGCTATTTTCGCGTTTTTTTATTTTGGGACTGCAAAGATATTAATTTTTTTTTGTCCTGAGCAAATTTTTTTTATTATCTCCAATATTTTTTTTTAAAACTTTAAATAGTGATTAAAACTGATTTATATGCCATTACACTTTATTTCTATGTTTTACTGAATTTTTCTTCCAACTTTTCACTCAGGTTTTCTCACATCTTCTTCATTTCCCCAATAATTTTTTGATTTCATTGAGCTTCATCAGTGCTTCTACAGGGGTCAGTGTGTTAATGTCTGTGTTCAAAATGTCTTCCTTAATTTGTTGCAAGAGAGGATCATCTAATTGAATAAAGCTCAACTGATAATCTGCTGAAGCAAGTTTTGTTTTTCCTTTTTTAGCAGTAGATTTATTTGATAATTCTTCGCTGCTGTGTGATTTTTCGAGCTGGAGGAGGATTTCGTTGGCCCTTTCTAATACAGATGTGGGCATTCCGGCCATACGGGCCACATGAATCCCGAAGCTGTGTTCGCTGCCACCAGCCTGCATTTTCCTGAGAAAAATCACTTTGTTGCCAATTTCTTTGACTGAAATATGAAAGTTTTTGATACGGGGCATCAGAGCTGCCATTTCATTCAGTTCATGGTAATGGGTGGCAAACAATACCTTGGCCTTGAAAAGTGGATGCTGGTGGAGAAATTCAGCAATAGACCAAGCGATAGATATGCCATCATAGGTACTGGTACCCCTTCCGATTTCGTCCAGTAAAATCAGGCTTCGGTCGGAGATATTGTTTAATATACTGGCAGTTTCGTTCATTTCTACCATAAATGTAGATTCACCCGAAGAAATATTATCGGAAGCACCCACCCTTGTAAAAACTTTGTCGACCAAACCGATAGCTGCATTATCAGCAGGAACAAAGCTACCCATTTGTGCCATCAATACAATTAGGCCGGTTTGTCGCAGTAAAGCAGATTTACCTGACATATTGGGCCCGGTAATGATAATGATCTGTTGATTTTCGTTGTCTAAATAAACATCGTTGGCAATGTATTTTTCGCCCAAAGGCAATTGTTTCTCAATGACAGGATGCCTACCGTTTTTAATATCAATGCTATAAGAAGTATTGATTTGGGGGCGGATATAATTGTTTTTGATGGCCAGCGTTGCAAAGGAAAGCAGACAATCAAGACGGGCGATTAAATTGGCATTGAGTTGAATGGGCTGTATATATTCAGATAAACCGAGCAATAAATCGTTGAACAAACCCGCTTCAAGGCTGGCAATTTTATCTTCGGCTCCCAGTATCTTTTCTTCGTATTCCTTGAGTTCTTCGGTAATATATCTTTCGCAGTTGACCAGGGTTTGTTTGCGGTTCCATTCAGATGGGACTTTATCTTTGTGCGTATTGGTAACTTCAAGGTAATAGCCAAACACATTGTTAAAGCCTATTTTCAAGGAAGAGATCCCGGTTAATTCAGCTTCCCTTTGTTGAACCTTGGCCAGGTAATCTTTACCCGAAAAAGACAAGCCCCTCAATTCGTCAAGATCTGCAGAAACACCTGCTGCAATTACATTGCCTTTGTTCAACATAACTGGTGCATCGGGATTGATTTCTGTTTCAATCCGATCGCGGATAATGTGGCAAATATTCAGTTGTTCAGCGATGATTTTCAATGCAGGATTTTCGGCCTCATTACAGGCATGTTTGATGGTTTCAACTGCAAACAAAGCTCTTTTAACCTGAACCAATTCACGCGGACTGATTCTTCCTACTGCTACTTTGGAGATCAAACGTTCGAGATCCCCTATTAACTTAATATTTTGTGACAGGCTATCCGAAATTTCAGTTTCCTTTATTAGAAATTCAACCACATCCAGTCTTTCTTCAATCGGTTTTTTGTCCTTGAGCGGAAGTACTACCCATCGTTTCATCAAACGGGCACCCATGGGTGAAATGGTATGATCCATAATGTCGACCAAACATACCGCATTTTCGTTGGGCGAATTCACCAGTTCAAGGTTGCGGATGGTGAACTTATCGAGCCACACAAAATGATCTTCTTCAATGCGTGTAAGTTTGCAAATGTGTGCGGTTTTGTCGTGTTGTGTCTCGGCAAGGTAATGCAAGGCTGCACCGGCTGCAATGATGCCACTTTCGAGGTTTTCTATCCCAAAGCCTTTTAAAGAAGTAGTTTCGAAATGTTTGAGCAATACATCATTTGAAAAGTCTTTGGAAAAAACCCAATCGTCGAAAGTATTGGTATAGAATTTTTCGCCAAAAAGTTCCTGGAATTTTCTGAGTTTATTTTTTTGAATGATAACTTCACTCGGGCGGAAACTTTGCAATAACTTGTCGATGTATTCTTCTGAACCCTGAGTAACATAAAATTCACCGGTAGAAACATCCAAAAAAGAGATACCATTTATTTTAGTATCGAGGTGTATGCTGGCCAGAAAATTATTGACTTTGTTTTCAAGCACTTTATCGTTGTATGAAACACCGGGTGTAACGAGTTCGGTAATACCGCGTTTTACAATTTTTTTGGTAAGTTTAGGGTCTTCCAATTGTTCGCAGATAGCTACGCGGTAGCCGGCTTTGACTAATTTTGGCAAATACGTATCCAATGAATGATAAGGGAAGCCGGCTAGTTCTATATAGCTGGCATGTCCATTGGCACGACGGGTAAGGACAATGCCCAATATTTCGGCAGCCTTAATAGCATCTTCGCCAAAAGTTTCGTAAAAATCACCTACTCTGAACAAAAGCAAGGCATCAGGATATTTAATCTTGATGGCATTGTATTGTTTCATCAAAGGTGTTTCGGCAATTTCTCTCTTTTCAGTCAATGATCATGAATTTTGATGGGTTACAAAAGTAAAAAAAAAATGGCATTTATCAATGCAATCGTAATTGCTTCTGCTGATTTTTTAAAACGGATACAAGCTGAATAAGTTCATTAAAGGAATAAATCGTTAATATTGCTCAGATTATTTAATTTTGCATTCATAATTGCCTTGTCAATGCTTGTTCTTAGAGTGGCATTTCCTAACTGACGGAAGGTAGGCATTGGTGAAACATGAATAGAATTAATAAACTTGAATAAGCTAACGGTTATTAATTCCGTAATTTAACAAAATATAAATAAATGAAAAATTTCCCAATTTTTGACATTTTCTTTATCATTATAAGTGCTGTTGTTTTGTTAGTCATCAACTATTTTGATTCAATTCTTATTTCAAGATTTTCTGTTGTTTTTGTGTTAATTGCTTACTTTACAGGAAAATATATTGGGCGCTTAGAATTAAGAAGAAAGTTAAATGCGGCCAAACGCATTGGATAAATATTTATTTAAATCCTGATTCTAAGGAAAATTGTAATTCAATAATTTAAATTGGATAAGCTGACTATAAAAAATTTCATATTGTCAGCTTGTCTGGATTATTTATCAGTATATCTTGAAATTTAATTATTTTTGCAAACAGTCTATAATTTAATGAATAACGTTGGCTTAAAGCCAGACAAAATGATAATAATTGATCAGATATGCCAGGCACTTTAAGTACGATAAGCTATTTGACAAGAAAAAAAATAGAATAATTCAGAAAAATAAATTAACCCAATCTTATCAAGTGAAATATTTAATTTGTGGTTTAGGAAATATAGGGGATGAATACGCCGATACCCGTCATAATATAGGATTTTGGGTGTTGGATGCTTTGGCAAAAGCCCTGGATGCTAAATTTGAAATCTCACGTCATGCTTATCGTGCCGAAGCTAAATTTAAAGGCAGAACCCTCATCTTGCTGAAACCTACAACCTATATGAATCTTAGCGGAAAAGCTGTGAAATACTGGTTGGATAAAGAAAATATTCCCAAAGATAATTTATTAATCATAGTTGATGATCTCGCGTTAGAGCCAGGGATTTTGCGTATGAAAAAATCAGGAAGCGATGGCGGCCATAATGGATTGATACACATTACCGAAACTTTGTTAACCAAAGATTTCACCCGTTTGCGTTTCGGTATCGGCAACGATTTTGCCAAAGGCTATCAGGTAGATTACGTACTGGGAAAATGGAATCGGAAAGAAGAAGAACTAATACTTCCCAAAATAGATATGGCCGTTGAGGTTGTGAAAAGCTTTACCACCATTGGCGTTGAAAGAACCATGAATTTTTACAATAATAAATAGAAATGGTGGTAGTTTAGATAAGCACTCTCAATTTTATTCTTTTCTTGAATATGATTAAAATTTCCTGTAGATTTGTAGTGAATTTTTAACAAAACAATCTATGAGGTTAAGCATAAAGGATGCCAAACGTTGTGTTGGTTGTCAGACATGTATGTTTGCTTGTACTCGACGTATCGGGAAAGCTGGTTTATCCGAAAGTAGTATTGGCATTCAGTCCCAGGGTGGGATGTCCAACGGATTTTCTGTAATTATTTGTCGCTCTTGTCTCCATCCACCCTGTGCAGCAGTTTGCCCAACTGCTGCTCTAACTGAAAAACCCGGAAGAGGTGTTATTTTTAATAGTTCTAAGTGCATTGCATGCGGAAACTGTAAAAATGCCTGTGTAGTAAAAGCTGTTTTTTGGAATGATACCGAAAATAAACCTGTCATTTGTGTAAATTGTGGGTTTTGTGTGAAATTTTGTCCTCATGGCGTTTTAGAAATGATTAAAGAATAAAGTGATGATAAACAACAATAATTTTAACGAAGTTTTATATATAGATCTGTCTCTCAATAAATTTTGGATAAGAAATCGAACAGATTTATTTGAAAAGTATATCGGAGGAACAGGGGTGGCCGCTCAGCTCTTATTTGAAGAATGTCCAGAAAACACAGACCCCCTTTCGCCTGAAAATCCTATAATATTTGCAGTAGGTCCTTTTACAGGTGTTTATCCTTTTGCGTCTAAAACCATTGCCATGTTTAAGTCACCACATACAGGAGATTTAGGTGAAAGCCATACTGGAGGACGGAGCGCGGTTGCTATAAAAATGGCAGGTTATGGAGCCATTGTTATTAAAGGGAAATCTGTAATGCCGATTTATTTGGTCATTAAAGACAGGAAAGTTGAATTCCGCAATGCCAATACCTTGTGGGGAATGAAAAGTTCATTTACTGTAGGTGATGTTATTCGTGTCAACGAGAATGAACCTGGTATGCGGGCCATTATGCGTATTGGTCAGGCTGGAGAAAAACTGGTTAGCTATTCATCCGTGGTTACCGAAACCTATCGTCATTTTGGCCGTATGGGATTGGGTGCTGTTTTTGGAAGTAAAATGCTTAAAGGTCTGATGGTTTCCGGAAAAAAAATCATAGATCTTACCCATAAAAAAGATTACATTACTACTTATAAAGAAATATACGACAAAGCGGTAGATTCTCCTGTGATGAAGAAATATCACGATTTAGGGACTGCCGGAAATATTAAATCCCTCAATTTGATGGGCGCATTGCCTACACGGAATCTAAAATCTGCTACTTTCGAAGGTGCTGATCAGATTTCGGGAGAGCATATTGCCGAAAACTTTTTAGGCAGACGTGTTGCCTGCTCTCATTGTCCAACAGGATGTATTCACCTGGCTGTTCTTCGCGAACCTTACGAAGATGAATCGTATTTTTACAAAACCACCATGGTGGGCTACGACTACGAATTGGTGTATGCATTGGGAAGTATGGTGGGCATCAGCAATCCTGAAGATATGCTCAAATTGATTGATATTGTCGAAAAATACTGTATGGACTCGATGACTACCGGTGTAGTCCTTTCATGGGCTACCGAAGCCATGGAAAAAAAGCTGATTACCATTGAAGATACAGATGGGATTGCGTTGGAATGGGGAAATCTAAACGCATACATGGCTGTTGTTGATCGTATTGTTTCTCAACCCAACGACTTTTATAAAGCATTGGCCAAAGGGGTTGATTATACTTCTAAAAAATATGGCGGGCAAGATTTTGCGCTTGCCTTCGGTAAAAATGAAATGGCTGGTTATCATACCGGTGTTGCCGCTTACATAGGCTTTACTATAGGGGCACGTCATAGCCACCTTGATAATGCAGGCTATTCTATTGACCAGAATGAAATGATTCATGAAAGTCCTACACCTGAGGAAGTAGTGGACAAACTGATTAAGGAGGAAAGTCTGCGTCAGATATTATCATCTATTGCCATTTGTTTTTTTGCAAGAGGAATTTATACGATTGAAATGGTTTCAAAAGCAATGGCTACGATGGGGATAGAAAAATCACCAGAAGCATTAATGATTAGTGGTCGTGAGATATTGAAAGAAAAATACCGCTTCAAGGTAAGAGAGGGTTTCGCATTTGAGAAGTTGAATATCCCCAAACGGATTTTTCAACTCAAAGCTCCTGCTGGCATGATAGATGAAGCTTTTTTCAATCAGGCTATATTGTATGCCAAAACCCAACTGATTGATTCATTATAAATACAATTTCCTTTATTTGTGATAATTGGTATAAATATCAGCGGGGTTTTATAAACTTTCATACTCTAGCTGCTGGTTTTTAATTGCCGATTAAGCAGGTTTTTTATAAATTCATGAATAATTTCGGGTCTAAAAAATGATGAATTATCATTTTCTTCTCTTTATATTGAGTAATTTTGTAGAATCAAAACTTAAAAATGAAATTAGCAATTTTACATACTTCTGACGTTATCGATTTTTATTCGGTCAATACAGAAACCGAACTGAAACTGACGGTGGTTGAAAGTGGAATCTCTGCCGGTTTTCCTTCACCGGCCGATGATTTTCTTGACAACAGCATCGACTTAAACAAAGAACTTATCAAAAACCCCAATGCCACTTTTTACGGCAGGGTTAAAGGCGATTCGATGAAAGATGTTGGTATTCACCATGGCGATTTGCTCATCATCGATAAAAGCCTGAGGCCCATGGATGGTAAAATTGCCGTTTGTTATATTGATGGTGAGTTTACGGTAAAAAAAATCAAAATCGGGAAAGATTGTTGTTGGCTTATTGCTGCCAACGAAAATTATCCACCCATCAGGGTTACTGCCGAAAATGACTTTATTATCTGGGGAATCGTTGTGCATGTCGTAAAAAATTTTTAGACTATGTTTGCGCTGATTGATTGTAATAATTTTTATGCATCCTGCGAGCGGGTCTTCCGTCCCGATCTGAATGGGAAGCCTATCGTAGTGCTTTCCAATAACGACGGATGTGTGATTGCCCGAAGCAACGAAGCAAAGGCTGTTGGCGTTCCGATGGGAGCGCCTGCTTTCAAGTATCAGGATTTGTTCAATCAAAACAATGTAAATGTATTTTCAGCTAATTTTGCCCTCTATGGCGATCTGAGCATGAGGGTGATGAACATTCTATCCACCTATTGTCCCGAAATGGAAATCTACAGCATCGACGAAGCCTTTCTTGATTTTAAAGGCTTTGATTATCACGATTTGCAACGGCTGGGAAAGGAGATTTCCGTCAAGGTGCACAAATGGACAGGTATACCGGTAAGCATCGGATTTGCCGAAACCAAAACCTTAGCCAAAGTAGCCAACCGGGTTGCCAAAAAGTATCCCAAACAAACGGCTAATGTTCATTTTATTGATAGCGAAGAAAAACGGATCAAAGCCCTTAAATGGCTGAAAGTAGAAGATATATGGGGAATTGGTCGACAGCTTAGCAAAAAACTGAATGCCATAGGCATCAATACTGCCTACGAATTTACTCAACTCCCCGACGATTACGTCCGTAAAAACATGAGTGTGGTAGAACTAAGACTAAAAAATGAATTAGTGGGTATGCCAATGCTGGAAATTGAAAAACGTCAGGCGAAGAAGAACATTGCCACCACCCGTTCCTTTGAAAAGAACTATACTACTTTTGAAGAATTGGGCGAAAGAATGGTCACCTTTTCAGTAGCTTGTTCCGAAAAATTACGCAGACAAAAATCCTGTTGCACTTCTATCATGGTTTTTATCCATACCAATGGATTCCGAAAAGAAATACCACAATACAATCGCAATATTGTGGTGAAATTGCCTTATGCCAGTAATTCTGCTATAGAAATTGCAAAATTTGCCCTGCAAGGCTTAAAAAGAATTTACAAAGAAGGCTATTTGTACAAAAAAGCAGGTGTCATCGTTATGGATTTTTGCCCCGAAAACGAGGTGCAGCAGTCCTTATTCGAAAACTCCAACCCAAAACATAAAATTTTGATGAAAGCCATCGATAGCATCAATACCCACATCGGGCAGCAAAAGATAAAACTGGCCAGCCAGGATCGCGATAGAATCTGGAAAATGAAACAGGAAAGATTGTCGCCGAGATATACCACCAAGCTTTCGGAAATTATCACCATAAACGCCTGATTATGTGCTTTTATTCAAAACAAAGTCAAGAAGCCCAAGTGCTCGAAAATAGGTTCAGGGCAAAGTTTTTGGATATTGATCAGTTTATTCCAACAGATCTTTACAATGGATTCAGTTATCCGCAAACACCTGTTATAACTAATAAGGACCCAGATATAATTCAATTGTTTCATTGGGGCTTACTTCCCAATTGGGCAACAGATATTTCGTTCAGGAAAAACACCCTCAATGCCAAAATTGAAACAATTAAGGAAAAACCGAGCTTCAGGAATTCAATCCATCACCGTTGTCTGGTATTACTGGATGGGTTTTATGAATGGCAATGGCTGGATGAAAAAGGGAAACAAAAGCAAAAATATTTAATTACACTACCCAGCAACGAAACCTTTGCAATGGCAGGTCTCTGGAATACATGGACCGACCGTCAGACAGGCGAAATCATGAATACTTATACTATTTTAACTACCGTTGCCAACGAAGCTATGAGTTTCATTCATAATTCAAAAAAAAGAATGCCCATGATCCTTAAACC
>CAZCBG010000112.1:0-8925 GCA_964496885.1 uncultured Bacteroides sp.
TTGCAGTACCTGTATAGGTATTTGTCCAGTCGACAATAGCTGTGGTTGAAGTACCTGTAATAGTTCCTGCTGAAGCAGGGAAGATACTCCATTGATATGAATTAGCATACAAACTTCCTGTGGATGAATAATTAGTATTGACACTGTTTTCACACAGAGAAGTTGTTCCTGTGGGAATGGAAGGTTTTAGAGGTAATGGGTTGATTGAAATATTCAAGCTATCTGATGCAACACTATTTCCGCAATTGTTCACTCCTTGAACCGAAATTTTAGCAATTCCTGAAAAAATGCTGTTCCAGCTAATCGTTGCAGTATTGGTTGTTCCTACAATACTTGCAGCAGTAGAAGGAAAAATACTCCATAAGTAGCTGATTGCATTAGTACTTCCAGCTGTTGTGTAAATTGTAGCAGCAGCAGGCTGACAAAGCAAGACACTTCCACTTGGCATAAGAGGCTTCAGTGGTAGTGGATTTATGGTTACCCATAAAGTATCTGAAGCTATTCCATTGCCGCAGGCATTTATTCCTTTTAGCGAAATTTTTGCAATTCCGGTATAGGTATTATTCCAGTCAATGGTCGAAGAAGTAGTTGTTCCTGAGATAGTTCCTGCATTAGATGGGGAAATACTCCATATGTAAGATGTTGCATTGCTACTTCCTGTGCTTGAATAAACTGTATTGCTGTTATTTTCACATAAAGTGATAGCTCCTGTGGGTATTGCTGGTTTGAATGGTAACGAATTGATAATTATTGTTAATGAATCTGATGTAATACTGTTTCCACAAGCATTGAATCCAATCAGGCTTATTTTGGCAGTACCTGTATAGGTATTTGTCCAATCTACAACAGCAGCAGTCGAAGTGCCTGTAATAGTTCCTGCTGAAGCAGGGAAAATACTCCATTGATATGAAATAGCATACAAACCTCCCGTGGAAGAATAGTTAGTATTGACACTGTTTTCACACAATGAAGTTGTTCCGGTAGGAGTGGAAGGTTTAAGAGGTATTGGGTTGATTGTAACAATTAAGCTATCTGAGGATATACTGTTTCCGCAGCTATTTATGCCCTTCACTGAAATTTTTGCAATTCCTGAAAAATTACTATTCCAGGTAAACGTAGCAGAATAGGTTGTTCCAACAATACTCGCTGCAGTAGAAGGATAAATGCTCCATAAGTAGCTGATTGCATTGGTGCTTCCAGCTGTTGTGTAAATTGTAGCAGCAGCAGGCTGACAAAGCAAGACACTTCCACTTGGCATAAGAGGCTTCAGTGGTAGTGGATTTATGGTTACCCATAAAGTATCTGAAGCTATTCCATTGCCGCAGGCATTTATTCCTTTTAGCGAAATTTTTGCAATTCCGGTATAGGTGTTATTCCAGTCAATGGTCGAAGAAGTTGTTGTCCCGGAAATGGTTCCGGCAGAAGCTGGGTATATGCTCCATAAGTAAGAAGTTGAATTGCTACTCCCAGCACTTGAATAAACAGTGTTGCTGTTATTTTCACATAAAGTGTTTGTACCAGTGGGCGTTGCAGCTTTTAAAGGTAAAGGATTAATCGTAACTGATATAGAATCAGAAGCAATGCTGTTGCCGCAGTTGTTAACAGCTTTAACCGAAATCTTTGCTATTCCACTGAAATTATCTGTCCAGTCTATTGAACCTGAATTGGTAGTACTTATAAACGTTCCTGCAGTAGAAGGATAAATGCTCCATAAATAAGATAATGCATTTGCTGCATTTGTTGTATAATTTGTATTTGCAGGATTTTCACAAAAACTGAGGCTACCTGAAGGAAGACTCGGTTTTGAAGGTAAAGGATTTAAAGTTACATTCAATGTGTCTGATGTAATTCCAGTTCCACAAGCATTATTCCCTTTAACAAATATCCTGACACTTCCAGTAAAAGTGTTTGTCCAATCAACGCTTGCTGTATTTGTTATACCTGAAATTGTTCCAGCGTTTGAAGGAAGCATAAACCATTGATAAGATGTTGTATTGGATAATGCTGAAATCGAATAGACTGTATTTGAATTGTTTTCACACAATAAACTCGAACCAGTTGGTAATTCAGGTTTTAAAGGTAAGGTATTGATAAAAATATTTGTACCATTATTTGTGCCTACAACGCTAGGGTTTGAACTGATTACTCTTATTCTGTAACTATTTCCAAAAGCAGTATTTGCTGGAATAATTGCAGTGATACTACCTGAACCGATACTTGTTAAACTTCCAATATTTACAGGATTCGAAAACCCTGCAAAAGCATCTGACAACTGAGCTGTAAAGACGTTTCCACTTGCCATTGTTCCGGAAGAAGTATAAAGAATTGATAAGGATTGGCCTGCACATAGCGAATCTGAATTCAAAATGTTTGTAGAAATGCTTATATTCCCAAATAGTTGAATATTTCCATTGATCAGATTAACAGGAATTGAATTAAAGTTGCTATGAATAAACTCCAGGCTAACAGGATTGTTGCTAAAAGATATATTGGTAGAACTACCTGGACTTCCGATTAAATTAAAAGTGATTGAAAAGATAATTGTAGAATCTGCCAGGGTTTGCCCATACAATCCATTGTCAAACCATGAAAAAATTAATTTACCATTAGAAGTAAGGTTAGTCCCGAAATTATTACTATCAAGGCCAATTAAACCAAATTGCTGAATCGAAACATAAGAAGCTACAGCTTGATCAAAAATGATACTTCCCTGCATCGAAACGATATTGATAAAATCCTTTACCCTAACCGGGATTATCACTTGGCCTCCATTTACACCATTAACACTGTCAATTTTAAACGTTAAATTTAAAGGTATTGGAGTTGAAGTAATTCTAACGATGCCAGGGTGTGTGATAACAGCTATAGTATTCAAACTCGTGTTTATAAATTCAATAGGAGTGGGCGTGTTTGAAAAGCTTATTGCAGATTGTTGCCCTGCATTCCCAACGAGTGTATATTTAATTGCAAAAATAATAGCCGAATCTGGAAGTGTTTGACCACTCAATGTTGCATCAGTCCATGAAAACATTAATTTCCCTGAATTAACTTGTGAAATTCCAAAATCAGAGGCTGTCATACCTGTAAGCCCGATTTGTTCAATACTTACAAAGCTAGCTACATTTTGATTGAAAGCAATCGTACCTTGAACTGAAAGCATTTGATTAAATTGTTTTACTCTTATAGGCATAATCACTTGTGATCCTGTCAATCCAGCCAGTGAATCGGAAAATAGCGTGAGGTTCGTAGTTGGAATATTAGTTGGAATAAGTATTTTTCCTGAAGTTGAAGTAACGGTAACAGTATTCAATGAAGAATTTACAAATTCAATAACTGTAGGGCTGTTTGTCAGCGAAATGGCTGTTTGTTGTCCAGCTGATCCAACAATATCAAATTTAATAGAAAATAAAGCAGAAGAATCAGCAAGACTTATACCTATGAGATTTGCTTCACTCCAAGAGAAAGTAAGCTTTCCTGAACTTATCTGGGTAAGACCAAAATTGCCCATATTCATCCCACTCAAACCAAATTGAGATACAATAGAATAACTAGCTACTGTAGGATCAAAGCTGATAGTTCCCTGAACAGAAACTATGTCCTGAAAATTTTTTACCCGCACAGCAACTATTACCTGAGCCCCGTTAGAACCACTCACACTGTCAATTTTTACAATGACAGGATTGGTTTGAATGGCTGCATTAACATTCAATAAAACAATATTGAGAAAGAAAATTATGAAATAAATAAGTTTTTTCATTCGTTGTATTTTTTAGCTGTTTCTTTTAACTTATCGCAAAATGATTATTTTCTTGAAGCCGTTGTAGTTCTTGGATTTCATTTGTAAATAATAACTGCCATTGCTCAAGGCTCTATTCTCTTTGTTGCAACCTTTCCAGATTAAACGGTTGATGCCAGCACTATAATTGCCTGAAATCGTTTGGACGATTTCTCCCAAGCTATTGTAAATAAAGAATTGAATAGCTTCGTTTTGTGGTATTTCAAAAACAATTTCTGTTTGATCATTAAATGGATTCGGATTGTTTTGCAATAGCTGATACTTGGGAAGCTGAGTTTCGTTTATGTTTACATCACTTCCAACATTAAATGCTGAGGTCATGTATCCGTTTATCATCAGTAGTTCTAACTGATTGTTGTATCCCTCAGCCTTACAAATGGCTGAATTGAAAGAAATTTCCTGTGAAGTATTACTTCCTCCGATAACGCTGAAAGTGAGTTCAAAAACCGTAGTGCCATCGCTGAGGGTGATTCCGTTTTGTATTTCAGAACTCCAGAGAACTGAAAGTTTTCCATCGCTAATTTCCTGATTGCCAAAGAAATTTTCAACAGCATTATTATTGACATTTAGTAATTTAAAAGCTGTAGCATCCCAGCTGATTGTATATTGGTAACCACTGATATGATTGAAATCTTTTACTTTTACTGGAACTACAATGGTATTTCCAACGGCAACATTTTGGCCTTCAGTAAAGAATGAAATTTCACCTACAGTAGATTTTGAAATTGTATTGTTCCAGCTATTATTTACATCACCCATTTTAATGCCAATAAAATTCAAATTATTTAACTGGGAAGCATTTGTAATTATTTTGCTTTCAGAATAAGGAAAAGGGTTTTTAGGATTGGAGAAAACATAATCACTGCTTACAAAACTCCAAATTTTGTTTCCCGGGAAAAAATTGCTGGTATGTAAAATTAATCGTCGTGTTAAAATAATATCCAGGGTAGTTACACTTCCACTTCCGTTGACATCTGCTGCAATAATTTTATAAGGCGAATTGAGGGTATCAATATTAAGTATGTGTCGCTGCATCAAAATAATATCAAGTGTAGAAATGCCATTTTCGGGAACACTGTCGTTGTTTTTGCTTGCCGAAAGTGTATAACTGTTAGAAGCAGTTACATTAAAGTTATATGTGCCATCCGTACCTGTCAGAAAGTTTTGATTGCCTTCTATCCCAGATAAGTTCATACTCACTTTCTTTACATTAGCATTGTTTTCTGAATGAATCACCCCAGATATATTAACCAAAGAAGTAGAAGCAGCAACGTTTACATTAATAATGGCAGTTGGCCCTTCACACCCGAATTTACTTGCCTTTACAGAATAATTACCGTTTAAAAGCGATGTAGCATTCTGTATGTAAGCTATTCTTAAATTTGAAGTAAAATTATTGGGTCCTGACCATGTATATGTGGCCCCGCTTATAGAATCAGCCGTAAGAATTAATGTTCCGTTTAAAGGTACCGGTGAATTGCTATATGCATTTGGTGAAGGTGGAATTGAGTTGACGGTAACCTGGATAGGAACTGAAAAAGCTGGACATCCGTTTCCTCCAATTATTTTCACCCGGTATAATCCAGAAGTGCTGACACTAATGCTTTGCGAAGTTTGTAAAGTTGGGCTCCATTGATTTCCTGTAGTATAACTTGATGTTAGAAGAACACTTCCTCCATTACAAAATGTAATAGGACCATTAGTTGTAATTATTGGATTTCCAGGAGAAGGATTCACTGTAACTATAACTGGAGTAGCAATAGCAGAACAACCATTTCCAATACTAACAGAATAAGATCCTGAGTTGTATATTTTAATGGATTGAGTAGTTTCATTCCCAGGAATCCATACATTCCCACTTGTAGAACTTGATGTTAAGATTACACTATCGCCTGCACAAAAAGTCAAGGATCCGCTGGCTGTTATAATGGGTGCTGAGGATAATTGATTTACAATTATTGAAATAGGTGAGGATATTGCTGAACATGCATTTAAATCAGTATATTTTACAGTATAACTTCCACTGATGCTTACACCAATATCTTTAGTGGTTTCTGATGTGGGTAACCATGTATTTCCATTGTTATAGCTAGATGAAAGAATGACAGTAGAGCCTGCGCAAATATTTGTTGAACCATTTGCTGTAATTACAGGTGCTGAAGGTAATGGATTCACTGTTACAATTTTTCCTGAAGATATTGCCGAGCATCCACTCCCATTGTTAACTGTCAAAATATAATTTCCTGAATTTATTACATGAATAGATTGAGTAGTTTCGCCTCCTGGTGACCAGGTATTTCCTGAAGTATTATTTGAAGTTAACGTTACATATCCACCTGTACAAAAAGTTGTTGGCCCGCTGGCTGTGATATTGGCTGAAATCGTTTGTAAAATATTGAATGAAGCATCGCTCATATCATACAAAGCATTGTTGGCAGCATCTTTAACTCTGACTAAACAGTTTGCTACATTGATATTTGGAATATTCCAAGCATATAAACCAGTTGTAGTGCTGTAATTAGATACAATGTTATTCCAACTGTTTCCTCCATTGATGCTGTATTCGATGGTAAATGTTTGTGAAGTTCCGTTGGCAGTCCAGCTTATGTTATATGGAGCACAACTATTGATAGATTCTCCTCCGTTTGGACTCAAGACGGAAATGCTAGGTGTTGCAGTGCTTATTGTAAAAACTACATCGCTTTTGTCTGTTTTACATGCACTCACATTATCAGTGACTCTGACCATACAATTAGAAGACAAAGTGTTTGGGACAGTCCAAGTATAAATACCTGTAGTGCTTTGATAATTATAAACAATACTGTTCCAGGTATTTCCTCCATTGGAAGAGTAATCGATATCATAAAAATTTGAAGTTCCATCGGCAGTCCATTTAATGGAATAAGAAGTTCCAACTTGTAATACACCTCCATAATTAGGTTGCAGTAAAGTAATGCTTGGTGAAATTGTAAAACTGCTGTCGCTGATATCTGTTTTCGAACTGCTGTTGTAATCGGTAACTTTTACAAGACACTGATTGGAAGGTGTATTTGGAATACTCCAGGTATAAGTTACATTGACAGCTGAGTTGTAATAATTACTGGCAACAGAAGTCCAAGTTGTTCCGTTATTTATTGAATAATCAATATTATAATAGCTTGATGTTCCTGCTTTCCAGGTGATGGTAGATTGTGTGCAGCTTCTCCAGTTAGAAACTCCGTTGTCACCATTGGGTGATGTGATTAATATTGGAGGTGCCAGTTTAAAAATGGCATTGCTGATATCATTTACAGAAGTATTTCCAAACTCACTGATTCTGACTAAGCAGTTCAAATACTGTTTGTTAAAAGCTGGAACTGTCCATGTATATGCACCATCATTGGGTGTAGATGTCTGAATGGTATTCCATGAATATCCACTATCCAGAGAATATTCTATCACAACGTTGGTTGACAAAAAAGTTGCATTAGCCCAGCTGATATCATGATTTTCATAACTATACCAGGTTTCGTCTCCATTTGGAATGATAACAGCTGGTTTAGCAGCAATTATTTTGAAATTACTGTTGCTGATATCTGATTTACAGGTATTATTTGCATCTTCTATCTTTACAAGACAATTATTTGAAGGCGTATTAGGAATGTTCCATTGATAAGATGTAGCTGTTGTGTAATAACTGCTTGTAATTGTATTCCATGTTGATCCTGAATTTGTTGAATAATATATGTTATAGTATTGAGAGGTGTTACTGGCTGCCCAGCTAATCATGTTGGGAGTTGCACTTACCGATGAAATGGTTGCAGCCCAACCCGTATAAACAGAGCTTCCGTCGGTAGTCCATCTGAATGTCAGTTGACCCGTAGGATTGGAAGCAGTAATTGTTCCAGGGCTGTAACTGCTATAATATGAACCTATCAGAGGAGAAGAAGTACTTGAACCGTTATATATATATAGGATATCATAAGAATTGTACGTACTAAAAGTAGTAAACTCAAATTTCAACATATTGCCAGGGATTTCAGGTGTAAACGTTTTAGTATAATTTTCGTTATAACCATAATTCCCTGAAGAATTACCACTGTCGTAAAAATATCCAGATGAGGTAGTTACAGCTGTATTGGAGTTCATAAGATAACTTCCGGCACTAGAGTTGGCTCCAACAGTTGACTGCCATTGTTCATTGCCATTTGGTGTAAAAAGGATTAAATCAGTTGTGCTGGTAATTGTAAAATAGGCGTCACTGACATCTGTTTTAGCAGGATTGCCTGCGTCGGAAATCCTGATTAGGCAGCTGGATGAACTCAGGTTTGGTATAACTGCCCAAGTATAGGTGTTAGTGATTGAAGTAGAATAATAACTTGCTACGATGGTGTTCCAGGTTGTGCCCCCATTACTGGAGTATTCAATTTTATAATAATTTGAAGTACCACCAGCAAACCAAGTAATATCGTTTGAGTGGCAACCATATAATACCTCTCCGCCATTAGGAGATGTAATTGTAATATGTGGCTCAATTGTAAATACTGCATTGCTTTGGTCGGCATTGCAAGCTATATTTTTATCTTCAACTTTAATTAAAGCTGTTGTAGCAGGTGTATTCGGAACTGACCAATTATAAGTACCTCCTGAAGTATTTGTTGTGATAGCTATCCAGTTCGTTCCATTGTCGATAGAATAATAGAGTTTTACAGCTGTAGTAGGTCCGCTTGTTGAATATTTAATTTGTTGAGTTGTCCCAACTTTCCAACTTTCACCACCATTAGGGGAAATTAGTAAAGCATTAGTAACCTGAGTAATACTGAACGGATTATCACTCATATCTGTTTTTAAGGGAGTAAATAAATCTGTAACTCTAATTTTGCAATACAAAGAAGAGACTGCATTGTTTACCGTCCAACTATAAGAACAATTGGTAGCAGTTGAATTATAATCTGATATAATACTAGCCCAAGTACTGCCGTTATCCGTTGAATACTCAATTGAATAATGTTGTGATGTAGCACCGGCATTCCATGTTATGTTTTTAATTTCGCAACCCATTAAATTTTCGGTCCCATTCGGATAGGTAAGTAAAATAAAAGGAGAAATTGTAAATATGTTATCGCTGATATCAAAAGCAGTAGGGTTTC
>CAZCBG010000113.1:0-8716 GCA_964496885.1 uncultured Bacteroides sp.
GCATCTATTTTGGATATTTCTTCCATGGCCAACACGTAAGAAACGGTGTCCATCCCACCACCATCATATTTTGGATCTACCATCATACCTAAAAATCCTAATTCAGCTAATTTTTTAATATGGGCTGTGGCAAATTCTGACTTATCATCTCTTTCGATTACATCCACCAAAAGCTCTCTTTCAGCAAAATCTCTTGCAGCTTGCTGAATCATTTCCTGTTCTTCTGTAAATTTAAAATCCATAATTTCTATTTGTTTATTTGTTTATTTATTCAGTAATAATTTGATTGATAAAATCTTTCATGAGTGACATTACGGCTGTTTCTTTTTCAAAGTGCGGAAAATGCCTGCAATCTGGTAAAAGATGTATCTTTAATGCTGTATTTATATTCCTTTTCAACGCATCCAATTGCTTAATGCTCGTAAACTCATCCTCCTCGCCCTGAATGGCAAGAACAGGAGCTTTAATATTTTTTAAAAGCTCTTCGATGTTCCAGTTCTTAAATTTATCCGACAACCAGCCATCCACCCAGGAATTAAACAATCGACTCGTTTGATCCGTATGATATTTTTTTAAATTATTTGACAGCTTTTGATCTGTCAGATATTTGTATTTTAAAGCCCTTATTCCTTCAAGGGTTATTTCTTCAGTAAAAACGTGAGCAGCTTCTGAAATTACGCCTATCACTTTTTCGGGGAAACAACTAGCAAAAATAAGTGCGATACTTGCGCCATCACTATGCCCGATTAGGATTATTTTATTTTGTATGCCAATCTTTTTCAGAAATTCAGGCAAATAAATTTCAGTTTCTTCATTAAAATAGGCAGGTTTAAAATCAAACCCCTCGTCTGTGGATAATCCATAACCATGCCTGTCGTAAACAATGCCTGCTAATTGGACAGCATCGCATAATTTTTGAGGAATTCCTTTCCATTGTCCGATACTTCCTAATCCATCATGCAAAAAAACCAATACAGTTTTGTTTGTTTCAAGCAAACTACTGTTTAATAATTCATAATTGATAATATGATCATGAACCCATACCCTCATCAGAAAGAAATGTTACTTAATTTTAAATTTGCCATATTAAATTCACGAATAATTTCAGCTACGATTTCAGCAGCAGGTTTTATCTCATTTATAATGTATGATATCTGACCAATTTCAAGTTCACCTTCATCCAATTCACCTTCAAACATTCCTCGTTTCGAACGACCTCTTCCCAGTAATTCAGCCAGTTGATCTGATTGTCCACCATTATTATCCAACTTTTCAACATCATAAAAAAACTTATTTTTTATCAAACGTACCGGCATTAATTTTTTTAAAGAAAGCATAGTTCCGCCATCCGCTGTTTCGATGATTTTTTTTTTAAAGCTTTCATGAGCAGAAGATTCTGTAGATGCTACAAAACGACTTCCTATCTGAACGCCTTCGGCTCCCAATGCAAAAGCAGCAAGCATTCCTTTTCCTGTTCCTACTCCACCTGCAGCTATTACAGGTATTTTAAGCTTTTCTTTAATCATAGGAAGCAATACCATGGTAGTGGTTTCTTCTCTTCCATTATGGCCTCCTGCTTCAAAACCCTCAGCTACAATTGCATCAACACCTGCTTCTTCGCTTTTTAAGGCAGACTTCAAGCTAGCAACTACATGTACAACCTTAACATCCTGTTGTTTAAGATAAGTTGTCCAATTTGCCGGATTACCTGCCGAAGTAAAAATAATATCAACACCTTCATCAATTATCATTTTAAACAAGTCTTCATTTCCATGAAAAATCAAAGGAACATTAACACCAAAAGCTTTTGATGTAGCAGCCTTGCATTTTCTGATATGCAGCTTTAACACATCTGGTTTCATCGAGCCAGACCCAATCAATCCCAGACCACCAGCATTACTCACTGCTGCAGCAAGCTCCCAGCCACTGCACCATATCATTCCTCCCTGAATGATTGGGTATTGAATATTGAATAAGTCGGTGATTCTGTTCATTGCTGAGAAATATTATTCAGCTTTTTTGTATACGATAGAAACCAAACTTTTATCGTCACCTCCCATATTAACCGTTAATCCATAAGGACGTTGTGGGTCAATATTTATCTGAGCATCGCCAGCTGTACCGGTTAATTGTTCCAAAATAGTAATGGCCTGATGAACGCCTGTAGCACCCGTTGGGTGTCCCCAACCAACCAATCCTCCAGTAGTATTGAAAGGAATCTTTCCTGTTCGAGAAGTATGACCTTCTAATACAAAGTCAGGACCTTTACCATGTTCGGCAAAACCAATAGCTTCGGTAGCCATAATTCCAGCAATCGTGAAACAGTCATGACATTCTACTGTTGCCAATTGTTCTTTTGTGATGCCTGCATTTTCAAATGCTTTTTTAACTGCAACTTCGGTTGTGCTAAGTTTTGTGAAATCGGATGGTGGTTTGGTAATATCTTCCTGTGCCTGTCCGAAACCAATAACCTCAATAGCCTGTGATTTTGGAATACCAATTCTTTTCAAGCCTTCTTCCGAAACTATAGCAATGGCAGAAGCACCGTCAGAAACTTTTGAGCAATCAAAAACATTTAAACTATCCAAAAAGCCTTTTGGGTTTGGTTCTGTCATTCCTAATTTATTCAAATCGGCTGTAGTATTATGATATTCTTGTGCTGTAGGACAAAGACGTGCATTTTCTACTGCATTTACAAACCATTTAGCCATTGCCTGACGGGTTTTTTCTTTACCAAATTTTTCATAATATACTTTGGCTCTATCACTGAATTTGCCTGGGAAAAAATAAGCATGTCCGGTTTTTCTTTCTTTTGCCCAACCTGCTGCTGCAAGGAAATCAGCGCAATAAATGGCTTTAACAGTATTCTGAACTTCAACGCCCATCACTAAAACCACATCCGCGGTTTCAGCTAAAATTGATCTCATTCCGGTTACCAAAGCCAAGGCGCCTGTGGCACAAGCTCCCTCAACTCTTACGGCAGGTATATACCTCAACCCTTCATCGATATAAGGAAGAAAAGCACCCATATTTGCCTGATTGTTGAAACGGGAAGCAATAAAATTTCCAATAACCGCTTCATCTACATTTTGAGCTCCACCTATCTTTTTCAATACTGCCTGTCCGGCTTCTTTCATGTATTCTTCCAATCCCGGACGTTCTTTTCTTGGATTAAATTCTTTCCTGCCGGTTCCCATCGAAATGGTGTTGTATCCGGCTACCATGTATATTTTTTTTCTTAGTTTTTGCATATAAATTTCTCCCTTTTATTAATTCATAAAACTGTTGATGGGACCATAAGCGTGGAAAAATCCTGTTTTCAACACTGTATTTACATCTTCATCCGTAAAAGCAACCTTGTCGGCAACTAATTTCTCGGCTATTTCTTTTGAACGTAAATGATAAGCAGTTGCAATTAAAGCTCCCATGCTTGACATTGCTTTTACTTCATGGAAAAATGAATTAAAGTAGTCTTCATTTCCTGGTTTTCCAACTACTGCTTTCCATGGTTTGATAGAAGCAGGTATTTCTCCTAATTTACTATCGCAATTTAGTTGTAATCCTTCAATAGCAACATATTCTTTTTTGTTGATATCGTAGATAGCACTTACTTTACCTTTTTCATATTTTAAGAAACCGTCTTTCTGCGAACCATCCGAGTTTTGACCACCTCTTACACCCATTTCAATCATTTTATCGAGCAAACTGCTGTGTAAATCTTCATTTAGTAAATAAGGATTCATAACGCTCATAATATATTGACATACATCTATTCCTACATAATCAATTAATTGAAAAATACCCATTGGTCTGATTAAGTAGTCTTGTGTAATTTTGTTTATCATATAAACTGATTCTGCAAAAGAGAATTGAGCTGTAAGTTTTTCTGACTCTTTAATGCCGTGTAAAGCATCGCGCATAAAGTGTCCATTGCCAATAAATCCTGCAAAATCGTGAGAAGGAACTACTGTTTTCTTTAGATTTTTTGAGAATTGAATGGCAAAATCATTTAATTCGGCTAAGGTGTTTTCTGCTTTAATTATTTCAACCAATTTCTGAATGGCAGGTGGATTGTAGAAGTGAACACCCAATACTCGACCGTTTAATTTTGCATTTTTATCGAGTTCGTTGATTGGAATGGATGAAGTATTGGTTAAGAACCAAGGTTGTCTGTTATTATTTTCATTGATTTGAGAAAATATTTTAACTTTCAATGCAGGATCTTCTTTTATAGCTTCGAAAATAAGCAATGAGCTAAAACAAGCTTCAATAGAAGTAGAAGGACGAATTAACAACATTACATCATCCACATATTGCCTGATAATTTCACTGTTTTCAATTAAATCGGCCCTGTCTGCATATACTGCGCGAAGTGCGATTACTTTTTTCTCTGCAGCTTTCAAAACCTGAACCCTGATATATTTCATCAATCCTGATAATGCTTCACTCGAAACATCCACTGCATTTAAAACGAAGTGTTTATCTTTATTTTCAGGCTTAAGGCTTACGTCAGCCATTTCAATGGCAGTAAGCAATAAAATGCCACTTCCCATTTTTCCGGCAGCACCTAAAACCGATACATTTTCTAATCTGTCAGTATAATTCATTTTATTTCAGTTTAAATTATTTATTTTTATTGATACTATTTTTACCAATTTGGTTTACGCTTTTCGAGAAATGCAGTCATTCCTTCACCAGATTCTCCATTGCCAAAAGAATTGCCAAAATAGTTGGCTTCCAGTTCGCATCCATCATCAAACTGCATATTATAGCCTTTTCTGATAACATGTTTTACATTTTCTATCGCCATTTTTCCTTTCATTGCTATTTTTCCTGCTATTTCCATTGCGATATTCATCAATTCTTCAGGCTCAACAACTTTTTGTACCAATCCTATCCGGAGTGCCTCATCTGCAGTTATCACATCAGCAGTCATCAATAGATACAAAGCATTTCCCAAACCAACCAGTCTTGGAAGTCTTTGAGTTCCTGCATATCCAGGAATCAAACCAAGATTAACTTCAGGTTGGCCAAATTTGGCATTTTTGCTAGCTATTCTGAAATCGCACGACATCGCCAGCTCACATCCACCACCTAAGGCAAACCCATTTACAGCAGCAATCACAGGAATTTTCATTGATTCTAAGCGATTAAAAACCATCTGACCTTTCAACGAAAATTCTAAGGCTTGCGCCTGATTCATATTTGCCATTTCTGCTATATCGGCTCCCGCAACAAAAGCCTTTCCATCTCCGGTAATTATGAGTACTTTAACTTGGGCTTGCGTTTCAAGTGAACTGATGAAACTGTTTAATTCATAAAATACTAAAGAATTTAAAGCATTGAGTGCCTCAGGTCTGGAAATTGTAAGTACCGCAATATTGTCAATAATAGTAGATTTAATTGTTTTATATTCCATATTAAAAATATTTATAATAATCTTAAGTTACTAATTATTTACCAATTCTAATTTTCAGTAAATCATCCAAATTTTCAAATCATAAATAAATACACTTTTATGACAAAAGAGAAAGAAAATCTTTCCCTTTGCTCTGAAAATTAATTGTTTAGGGTTAAAAGGTAAATGTGAAATAATCTTCCTTACTACAAAGAATAAGGAAAAAGTAAAGAACAAAGATAAATAAAATTTTAAATAAAACAAATATTTCAAACAAATGTTGATAAAAAACTATCCTAAAAACATTGCCTGATAATAGTATATTGGCTTTGGATTTTAGAATTGTTCTTAAGTATGCCAAATCTGCCTTTATTATTTCTCTTTGATTTTCATTCTTATTTCAAAAAAATCATGTAGGTTTGCAGAATTATAAAAATATAAAAATCATGGATTCTTTGAACATCTTTTTAGAAATTCTAAAATACATTCTACCCTCTTTGGTTGTTTTTGCTACAGCATTCTACCTTATAAAACAATTTTTGGAAAATGATAACAGAAAACGTATGCTTGAACTGAAAATGAATGCACAGGTAAACAATCAACATATGATTACGCCTATTCGTTTGCAGGCCTACGAAAGAATTATACTTTTTATGGAGCGAATTTCACCCAGTAGTTTAATTATTAGAGTTACTGTACCGACGATGAATGCCATGCAAATGCAATCGGCCATGATTAAAGCCATACGCGACGAATACGAACATAATTTGTCACAACAATTATACATATCCAAACAATCTTGGAATCTGGTAAAATCTGCCAAAGAAGAACTGGTCATCTTAATCAACGATGCTGCAGCAAATGTTAACGGGAATGACAATTGCACCGAATTAGCCAGAGTTATTTTTGAAAAGGCGGCCAATGTTGAAAAATTACCTATAGAAATTGCTTTAGATTATGTAAAAGCGGAGATTCAGGAACAGTTTTAATCTTATTAATTTCTGGTTTTCAACACTTCTACCCTCTTTAAAATTGATTCCTGGTGCTGCTCATCAGTCATGTCTGGATCTATCATTTTGTAAAATAACTGGCAAGGTAATTCTTTACATTTACCACAACTACCCAAATGTTTTTCGTTTACTGAACAATCATACAACGGACAAATTCCGTTTTCAGCAACATCCTTTGACCAGAATACTTTCCCGTCGAGATTTTTACAACCGCTGCATTCAGTATTGTAAAAAGGGCATTCATTACAAATAGCCCCACAAGGAGATACTATCATATTGATATTTAATTATTTATTTACAAAATCTTTCTTTAACCTTATCGGCTAAGACCTGGGCTAGTTTAATTTTTGATTCCACTGTCCAACCAGCTACGTGTGGTGAAAGCAATACATTGTCAGCATTGATCAGATAATGATAAGCAGAAGGCAATTGATTGATATTCATTGCTTCAAACGAAAACTTTTCGTATTCAATTACATCCAGGCACGCCCCTTTTATTTTAGTTTTTTTCAAAGCATCCACTAAAGCATCTGTTTTTACAATACCTCCTCTGGCAGTATTTATCAGATAGAAATCTTTTTTAAATGCTTGAATAAAAGCTTCATCAAACATATAATTTGTTTCATCGGTTAATGGAAGATGCAAGCTTAAAATATCAGTATTTAAAAAAACATCTTCCAAAGAAACTTCTTTAACATATGAGTTGCCAAAACCTTTTTTGTATTTATCATACGCAATAACATTCACTTCAAAACCTTGCAGGCGTTGTGCAAAAGCACTTCCCATATTGCCATATCCAATAATACCTATTGTTTTTCCTTTAATTTCAATACCTCTGTTGCTTTCTCTGTCTCTGATGCCTTGGCGCATTTGTAAATCAGCAAACTTTAATTTATTAAACAAGCACAACAACATTCCTAAGGCATGTTCGCCCACTGCGTCTCTGTTACCTTCGGGAGAATTTAGGCAAGCAATTCCTTTGCTTTCAGCATATGCTACATCTATGCTTTCCATTCCGGCGCCAACTCTGCCAATAAATTGAAGATTTTTCGCCTTATCAATCATTTTCTGATCCATTTGTATTTTGCTGCGAATAATTATACCAACGTAATCTGATATAATTTTTTTGAAATCATTGCGAGTATAGCTTGGGAAATAATCGCATTCAAAGCCTGCTTGTATGAGTTCTTCTCTCAGTATAGTATGGGCATCGTCGATAAATAGAATTCTTCTCAGCATTATATACGAAGTTTTATTTAAGCAAATAACTGTTTCGACGGATTAAATCTTTGCACGTATTCTTTAACAAATTGCCGGCTTGCATCATCATATCAGCATTCGGAGGAAAGGGCATTTGACTTGACTGTAGCTTTTGAGTGGTAGGTTGCGAAAGGGCATTCAAATCGCCCGTGGCTGTGGTAAAAGCATTTTTAAAAACCCATTCTGCCCTGATGGGATCTGTTTTGATAATTTGTCGTGTTGTATTGCTGACAAAATTAAGGTTCCCTCCGATAACAATGGCTTTAGATTGCTGAACTTCCGTTATGTTACAGGAAATAGTTTTAAATTTAGGAATTTTAATATCATTCCCTAAAGAATCTTTCATTACATTTCCTTTGTTATCTAATTTATACTTCAATCCATCAGGAACCTGTTTTGTTTCTGTAAAATGATTCTGGTTTAAATTCTCGGGTGAAAGTTCTATCATTCTTATATTAACAATTATAGAATAATCATAAACAAAATCTTTCAGTGCTTGTGCATCAAAAATAGTCCATTTTTGGTTCAAATCACTTAGGCTTGCTCTGGATAATTCTTCTTCAAAAGCGAGCGGAAGTAATGATTGTGAATTGTTTTCAATTTTAAAAAGAACATAAGTCAAGCCTTTATTGTAGGCAGTTTTTGATAAATCGTTTACATCTTTGTAATTCGGATAAAAAGTTTTTACTTTTTGAAACTCATCGTAAGCAGTTCTGGCACTGTACTTATCACCTTTATCAAAAAGGGTCTTTGCATGAACATAATAATATTCAGCAGCCTGGTTTTTTGCATTTGCAATATCGTTGCTATAATTGATATACTGATAACCAATATAGTTTAAATTGATTTGCTGAGCCAAACGACCCACTTTTTCTTGTCGCTTTTGAAGGGCATCATAACTATAATATATTTGATCCCAAATATCTGGTTGTCCGGTTAATCTGAGTTGTTCAATTTTTTCATTATCTTTCTGATTCGCTAACTTATATGATTGAGACAGCACCTGAATTTCATCATCTTTACTTTTGTCTTTCATCAACTCTTTTAC
>CAZCBG010000114.1:0-8619 GCA_964496885.1 uncultured Bacteroides sp.
GCGTAAAATAATCTTTGGAAGTCGGATAATAAACTTTCTTATTTAACATCGCTGCAATTGAAGAAACGCTAAAATCTGAATGCCCAATTATTTGAAAATCAATCATTTTATTTTCTTTCAAATAGCTTACTACTTCTTTTGCTTTTGAAAAAGAATAACGATACTCATAAGAATATGCAATTATTCCACTTAAAACATGTATCAAAAGAATAGTATTCAGTAAATAATCTTTGTTTATTTTTTGAAAAAATTGAGTGATTATTCCTTTGGTATTAAAGAAAGCAGGTATTTCTTCCGTATTATTTGGGAATATTTCTTTTATCCACAATGCAATCATAAAAGAAATAAATATATGTCCATTGTGTCTTAAATATCCATCAAATTTAATTGCAGAAAATAGTATGATTGTAATAGTAGAAATTAAAAAATATATTACAGCTTTATTTGATTTTCTGAGATAGAACAAACAAAACAAAGCAATGAAGCTTGAGCCAATGCGCATTATTAACAAAGCATTGTTTTCAGATAAGTAATCTAGAATGCTTGAATTCCAAAAATGTATATCAAATTTAGGGATTACAATAAATGATTTCCATATATTTATAGTATTTGATAAAATTGGAAGAAATTTTAATTGATAACCCGCTGCATAACCCGCATCATGGAGTGGCAAAACATTAAAGAAAAAGAGTAAAATACCAAGCATAACAATTAAAGATGCCAGTATCGTTTTTAGGGGAGATAGTTTATAAAACGAAAAAAAACAAATCATCCACAACGAAGTCCCTAAAAATAAAGAATATACATTCGATTGGAATACGAAAAAGAGTATAATCCCAGATAATATAATCTTTTTCCTTTCAATTAATACACAAACTATAAAGAGAAGTGTAATTCCAATTGCATAACATCTAAATAGTAATGAATATTCATAAATAAAATAATAGCCGAAAATAATCAATATTTTCTGAATCATTTTAATGGGAGCGTATTTTAAAAATACAAAAACGCCAGTACTCATTATCGCCAGGTGTAAAAGCTGAATAATAATGACAGATGTAGTAAAGCGTGTAAATAAAAATAGAATTACAAACCAAAGGCTAGGGTGTCCTTCGTATTGGGTAGCATTTATTAATTCAGCTATTGAATTGCTAGTATTTGCCAAAGAAAATGCTTGCATCTCATCACGCCAGGGTTCGTGAAAAAAAAGCATGATGCTATTGATCAGAATATAGACTAAAAAAGGCAATTTCCAATTAATCTCATTAAACTTTATTTTCATCATTTAACTACCTAGTAAAGAATTCTAGCTGACCAAAAACCACACTACTTTTAATCGTCAAACAAGGAAGTGAAGAATTAGTATTAAAAGGCGTATAATTTTGATTACCAAATCTATCAGTGCTGATGTCTACCATTGTTGTTTTGCCAAATACTGTATTCGAAACAATTTTATAATTCAGGCTTTCCGATAATTTGATTTTAAAATCTCCGAAAATGCAATTGATTTCTATTGCTTTATCTTCTTTAATAATAACAGTACTTAAATCTAATTTTGATTCGCCGAATATGTTGGTATAATCATCCAACTCTTCCCTATATACAAGAACATGGCTACCAAAAACATTCAGATTTTCCATTTTCTTAGCATGGGTATTCCCATTAATTAGTTTAATCCCAAAATAGATAAATAATCCGGAAATAAATATTGTAAAAAATGGAATGTCAATTTTTAAAAATTCCTTTACCAAAAACAAGGAACCCATTACAATAAAAAAAATACCCCAAAAACTTGTACTGAATAAAACTTTTGTTTTCATAATAAAATAAATGTATGGTGAATAATTATATAATCAATACTTATTATTATATCAACCCCAAACACATTGAGTTTTTTTAAATCCTATTAACTTAATCCTCTTTGTTTTTTAACTTGCTCATATGCAGCATTTAATTGTTGAAATTTTTCTTTGGCAGCATTTTGAATATCTTCACCCAAATTACTCACTTTATCAGGATGATATTTAACTGCCATTTTGCGATAAGCTTTTTTTATTTCTTCATCTGTAGCATTCTGAGTAATTTCAAGTATATTGTAAGCACTTTCGGTATCTTTAACAAACATAGCTTTTATTGAAGAAATGTCATTCATCTGAATATTTAGGTAGCGGGCTATATTTTCTACTACAGCAATTTCATCAGGATGAAGTTGCCCATCAACTGCTGCTAACCCAAAAAGAAAATGTATTAATTGTAAACGAGCAGAATATTCCATATTTTGCTTAATCTGAAGACACACATCTCTGACAGGAATGTCCTGTTTAAGTATTTCACGAAGCAGTAACATCTTCTGATCGGTTATATCGTTTCCAAACTGCTTTATAAAGAATTGCTTAACGTAATCCAACTCAGATTTAAGTACTTTTTGATCCGCTTTCATCACAGCAGCTGTCAAAATGAGTAAGCTGGCAATAAAATCTCCAGATTGAGTTTGTTGTTGCTCAATACCATTAACTGTTACTCCATCCAACATTGAACCGAAAGTAAAACCAAGCAGTGCTCCTATTGGACCTCCAAAAGCCCAACCAAGCGTTCCTCCTATCCATTTTCCGTATTTCCCCATTTATATTTTGATACTAATATTTATAATTCTATTTCTTCTTCAATAAATTTAATGCCATAAGATTCCAACTCGGCAAGAATAGGTTCATATAATTCTTTTTTTACAGGAATATGAACGCCTGTAATGTTAATTTGGCCCGTTAACAACAATTTAGTCGCTATTGCCAATGGAGTCCCTACAGTAATCGCCATCGCAGTGTGAAGCGTATCTATTCCTATAACGACCAATGAAGATGTAATTCTGAATTTTTTTCCTGATTTTTCATATTCAAATTGGTGTTGCATTACAATCAAATCTTTGTCATCTTTTTCTAAGACCCATTTATCAACCAAAATCTTTTGTAAAATTTGAGCGGGAGTAGCATTCTTCATTCCTATCAATGTATCCCCGAACAAGCCCAACCATTTTAAGCGATACATTATATCAGAATCCTTATTGATATTAAATTTTATGGCTATTTTTTCTTCAATACTTAAATTTTTATCATAATTGAGAAATAGATTGATAAACTGACGGTAGGTCAAGTTTTCGGAATTTTCAACAATATAAGTATCATCTGTCATTCCTAACTGTACAAAAACATTCCAGGCTTTACAAAAACCAGGTCGACGCATTGTTCCTCTAAACATGGTTGGGATATCAAACAAATCGTATGTTTCACGGTACTTCAACGAATCACGGTTTGGATAAACCTCAAATTCGCCCAATCCAGGAACAGAAGTAGTTTCTACTCTGTCGAATAGTTGATGGTAAGGAAGATATTTATAATCACCATTGATTATATATTGAGAGACACCTTGACCGGCCACTACAACATTGCGAGGATTCCATGTAAATTTATAATTCCATGGATTGTTGTCATATTCTGGAGCAATCAATCCACCTGTTGAGGATTTGAAAGATAAAATGCGGCCACCTTCAGCTTTTATTTTATCTATCACTTTCATAGCCGACATGTGATCGATACCAGGATCAACGCCCAATTCATTCAGCATAGCAATTCCATAATTCTTAGCTTCCTCATTCATTGCTTTTATTTCGTTTGAAACATAAGAAGCCGTTAGCATATGAACTTTATATTTCAAACAACATTTAGCTACTAAAGGATGAAAACTTGCAGGGAGCATCGAAATAACCGCATCAGCGTTTTTAATTTCTTCTTCTTTTTGAAATTCATTAGAAATATCAAATTCAATTGCTTCAGCATTTGGGTGATGATTTATTTTATCCAAAGCTGCAGATAAAGATACATCTGCTAATCTAATTTTCCAGTTATTGGCTGTTGAATGGTCTAGTAAATACTTTATTAAGCTTGAAGAGGATAAACCAGCCCCTATAATCAGTATCTTTTTCATGTGTTATTAATTTAAATTATTTATTTGTCACATGGAATACGCCATACAATATCATTCTCGGTTTGTTTGAATATTATTCTTATGGCTATTTCATTTATTTATATTTTATGTATTACAAAGGTCAGCTGCCTTGTATGATTTATCATTTAGTAATTAAACTGCGAAATTATAATTAATTTAAAAGCAAATGCTTTATTCTTAGAAAAATTACTGTTTTTTATAAAAAAAAATCCCGAATTTTTTATGTTCGGGATTTTTAACTAAGTAAAATGAAAATTAATTCATTGGGAAATTTATTATTGTCCCATCATCCATTGTAATTTTAACCGAATTATCACAAACGGTACCAAAATCAATTTCAACAGTGGTAACTTTAGGATTGTTACTCGCATCTAAAGTATGTGTATGAGTTGTTATTATTCCACTTTGTATCCATTGGCAGGCAGGTGTTACAAGAACTTTATGTGTAGGACTTACATCTGACTGAAACCATTTGTTTGGATTTGTATATCCTGTAATACTTCCACTAAATAAATACTGATCATCCAAAATAGTAGTTGTATCTCCCATTGACCAGTCTACACTATAATTTGCAGTAACATGAATAGTATCTGCTCCTTTAATTACGATTGCAAAAACACTATCAGAATAAGTAATAATTGTGCCTGTTGTTTTTTTACCTCCTATTTTACCTCTGTTGGTAATATCATTAGACCCTTGTACTGAATTTCCATTCACTTTATAATCATTAAAGCTTATATGAGCAACAGTTCCAACTTCCTGAAAATCTCCATTTCCATCTAAATCAGCTGTAAATTCACCTGTTTTGCCATTTGTTGATTTTGTAGGAAAGGTAAATACAAATTTATTTGCAATAGAGTCAAAAACTACAGTTGCTCCAGCAATTGTAGCACTATGAGAAGCCATTAGAGCTGAATCACCAGAAGCCTGACATACCAAATCAAAAATATCGCTGTAAACATCTTGAATAAATGCGTAGTTTTGAGCTAAAGCAGATTGTTGATCGAAATTTGTTGGATTGGTAGTGTCACTATTTTTATTACAAGAAATGAATGTAAATAAAACAGCAACAAAAATAAATAAAGATAAGAGTATTTTTTTCATAAGAAATCATTTTTAATGAATAAATATTATTAATAACATTACAAAGATACAATAAAAAAAACATAAAATATTTTTTTTTATCATGCATTTATAAAATTTCATTATATTTACAGCCAATTATGTGAAAAAAATCAATCTTTTTGCAATGAGATTAAGACATAAATATTCTGTTTATATTTTGTTTATCAGCATGATAAGCAATTTACTATTCATTTTTCCTGATTTCTTATTTGCTCAAAATCTTGATAGTCTGGAACAACAAATTTTAACAAAAAAAGGTGAGGGAAAAGCAAAAGCGTTAAATGAATTAGCTTCTGCTTATAAAGATATCTCATTTTCGAAAAGTTACCAGTTTGCTAACCAGGCATTAATACTTGCTCTAAACCTAAACATTAAATCAGAACAAGCAAATGCTTTGCATACATTAGGTGTTTTGTATTATTTTAAAGGAGATTTCGACAAAACGCTTGAATATTGGCAAAAAGCATTGTATATGCGTAAGGCTTGCAACGATCAGAAAGGTGTTGCAAACTCATTGAATAATATTGGTTTAATATATTTGAACAAAGGAAAATATGATAAAGCTATTGAATATTACAATCAGTCTTTATCGTTGCAAACTCAGCTTAAAAACAAAAAAGGAATTGCCAATTCAATGGAAAACATTGGCATTGTATATCAATATTGGGGAAATTATGAAAAAGCAATAGAATTTTACCAACAATCATTAAAAATCGAAGAAGAGCTTGAAAATAAGCTTGGTGTAAGTCAATCATTAAATAGTATTGCTGGCGTATATTTTCAAATGAATAATTTTGATAAAGCCTTGGAGTATTATAAAAACTCTCTTTCTATCAAAGAGCGTTTAGGCAATAAGCAAGAAATTGCAATTACTTTAAATAACATTGGGAATATTTATGATAATACCAATAATTTTGTTAAAGCCATCGAATATTATGAAAAATCCTTAACCCTTGCTAAAGAAGCAGATAACAACCAAAGTATTGCAAACACACTAAATAATCTTGGTAATATATACATCAAACAGAACAAATACCAGAAAGCCTTGGGTTTGTTTCAAAATGCTTTAATAATTCATCAAAAAAGTGGCAACAAACAAGGTATTTCTTCTTGCTATTTTCATTTTGCCGATATTTATAATCATGAGGATAACAGTATTTTAGCTCTTGATTATTCATTAAAAAGTCTTTTAATTGCAAAAGAAATAGGGATTAAAGACCAGATAAAGCGAAACTATTTATTGCAGGCAGAAATTTATGCAAAACAAAAAGATTTTGAAAAAGCTTATGAAGCACATGAGAAATATGTTGACATCAAAGATTCTCTGATTAACGAAGAAAGTCATAAACAAATCACTGAAATAGAAACTAAATATCAAACTGAGAAAAAAGAAAAAGAGATAGCATTTCTAAATCAGCAAAGTGAACTGAATTCTCTTAAACTCAAAAAGAATGAAAAAGACATAGAATTTCAACGTATCATTAATTATATTATTCTTATCGGCTTTGTGTTGATTTTATTATTTGCATTATTACTTTACAAACAGTATGTTACTAAAAAATTAGTAAATTTAAAACTAGAAGCTCAAAATAAAGAAATTGAAATTCAACGTAATATTGCTGTTCAACAAAGAGATCAAATTACGGAACAAAAAAAGCATATTACCGATAGCATTCAATATGCAAAAAAAATCCAATCTGCCATTTTACCCCATACAAATTGCATTCAGCAATTAATTCCTGAAACATTTGTGATTTTTGAACCAAAAGATATCGTAAGTGGTGATTTTTATTGGATGTCAGTTGCACCAGATCATTTGAAAACAATATTCATTGCTGCTATTGATTGTACTGGACATGGAGTCCCTGGAGCATTTATGAGTATTGTAGGTTATAATATTTTAAATCAGGTAATTAACCAGCAAAAGCTTAGCAAGCCTTCTGATATTTTAAATGCTATGAGCAATGGTTTATATGAAACATTACAGCTTTCGGACAACGTAAATATTGTTAAAGATAGCATGGATATTTCATTGTGCACTATAAATATGAATAATTTAAAATTGGAATATGCAGGAGCAAATAATCCAGTTTATATTATTAGGAACAGAGAAGTAATTGAACTAAAAGCGAATAAATATTCAATTGGAGAACCCTTTAATGACTTATTCAAGGGATATGACAATAAAGAATTTCAATTAGAACAGGATGATACCATCTATTTATTTTCTGATGGATATATAGATCAGTTTGGTGGAGCCATGCGTAAAAAGTTTTTAAGTCGTCAATTTAAAAGAGTTTTAGCTGATATGCAAGCTTTTTCATTAAAAGAACAAAAAGAAAAATTAGAAGAAATTTTTTATGCATGGAAAGGTGATATTGAACAATATGACGATTTAATGGTAATTGGGTTAAAAATTCAACATAATAATACTATGGAAGAAAAAGTATTACTAAACTATAAAGGAATCTATCATTTTGAAACTATTGAAACATTGATTAATCAAGCAAAAGATGCAATCAGCAAGATAGAAATCAAAAATGTAGTCAGGAAGAAAATTATCAATGTATTGATAGAATGTCTTGAAAATATTCACAAGTATGCTATCATCGACAATGAGAATGCTGAAATTTTACCCGAAATAAAACTATTACAAAAAGAAAACCAATTTATTATAACTACCAGAAATCTGATTGGAATTGAACAATCTGCTGAACTTACTAGGCACCTTAATATTGTTAATCAATTAGATAAAGAAGGATTGAAAAAAATATACGAGGAAGTAATTAACAATGGTAGTGTTTCTGATAAAGGTGGAGCAGGTTTGGGTATTATTGATATGGCTTTAAAATCAGGCAACCCTTTGAATTATAATTTTATTGCAAACAATGAGCAATCAATATTTTTTGAGTTAACAATAATTATAAATGATATAACCGCATAAATACATGGAAAATTTACTGATAAACGCAACTGAAATAACACCTAAAATCAGTTTCAATATTGAGCAAAAAGTATTTGAACTTTCCGGGGAATCAAGACCGGAAAATGTGAGAGATTTTTTTGATCCCATTTTATTATGGGTTAATGAATACTTCAGCAATCTTCATTCAAAAGACTTGCACACTTTTAATATTAAATTAGAATACTTTAATTCTTCTTCAGCAAAATATTTACTTACTTTACTTAAAAGCATTGGCTTATTTTACAAGGAGGGTGCCAAAATTGAAATAGACTGGTATTTTGAAGAAGGAGATGACGATATGAAAGAAGTTGGCGAGCAAATGTCGGAAATGGCCAAAATACCCTTCAAATTTATTGCAATTGAAGAAATGTAGTCAGGAAAAATATTTGTAGTTTTCAACTTTCGATTAGCTTGAAAATTGATTTTCAAAGCTTGTTTTTAAATTAAGTTGTTAAACGTTGCTTGATAGCTTCGTATAGGATTACGCCACAAGCCACGGATACATTAAGAGAAGCTATTTCACCTAAAAT
>CAZCBG010000115.1:0-8586 GCA_964496885.1 uncultured Bacteroides sp.
ACAACGGACTGTCTATTCAGGAATTGGTCAACGTTTTATCGATCGGTAACAAACTTAAAACGAAAATGACCATCGCTACAGCTAAAGCTAAAGTCTAAATCCTAAAACCATACACTATTCATATCGATCATTGACAAAGCAAATCTGATTGATTTCATTTTTATTCCAAGATACAAAAAAATAATGCGAATCAAGAGTGGATCATCTTTAAATTATATTGCCCGTTAGGGCATAAATGTCAATAGAAAAATGGTATAAAATGTATATTTTGTACGTAGGACATTATGGATTATTGATTTTAAAAGCAAGCTATATTCCCAATAGGAAATAATTCATGATTCTGAATTATTTCCTATTGACATTATTCTCCTACGGAGAAATAATGCATTCATTGATTTCCATTAAATTATCTATACAATTTTCATAATATAAATCGTTTTAAATCTTTATGTTGAGCATAATTATCATAATTTTTTATTCCAATAAGTTAAAGATTAATTTATAAACAAAAGTTCTCTGTATTTTGGCAATGGCCAGAGTTCGTCATCCACCATTAATTCCAATGCATCGGCATGGTTTCTGATTTCATCGAAAAAGGGCAAAACCCTTTCGCAATATGCTTTGGCTTTTACATAATTATCATCCATACGATTGGCAGTTTTCCGGGCTTCAACCATTTCATTCACCAATAGATGGATTTGCGTAATATGAGTTGAAATATCTTTGATATTTTGCAGTTGAATACCGGCAATGCTCGCCAGTGGTTCATCCGGTAAAATATCTTGTAAGCCTTTTACATTTTTAATCAGAACATTCTGGTAACGAATGGCAACAGGTAAAATGTGATTAATGGCGATATCGCCAATGGTTCTAGATTCAATCTGTATCTTTTTGGTATAATTCTCCAGCTGTATATCCATACGTGCCTCGAGTTCACGATGCGAAAGCACATTTGCATCTTCGTACATTTTAACAACTTCGGCATCCACAAAGGCTTTCAGTGCCTCAGGTGTGGAAGCTATGTTTAAAAGGGCTCTTTCCTTTGCTTCTTCAAGCCATTCCTGACTGTAATTGTTGCCATCGAATCGAACTCTTTTGGTCGAATGAATGTATTTTTTTAGCACTTTTACAATGGCTTCCTCTTTGATCACTTTACGGGCCGTTAATTTATCGACTTCTGCTTTGAATGCAGTCAACTGGCTACCTACCATCGTTAATAAGGCAATCATGGGAGCTGCTGAATTTGTGGAAGATCCTACAGCCCTGAACTCAAATTTATTACCTGTAAATGCAAAAGGAGAAGTTCTGTTACGATCGGTATTGTCCAGCAAAATTTCAGGAATATGGGAAATTGCGAGACTCGGATGTTTTTTATTTTTAGTATTGGCACTGCCTAAAATAGGGAATTTACTTTTTTCAATGGCATTGAGAATAGCCGTAAGCTGTTCGCCGATAAAAACCGACATAATGGCCGGAGGGGCTTCGTTGCCACCCAGGCGCATATCGTTGCTGGCCGAAGCAATAGAAGCTCTGAGCAAATCATTTTTTACATTGATAGCTTCAATAATCGCCAGAAAGAAAGTTAGGAATTTCATATTTGAAGCAGGGGTCTTGCCAGGAGATAATAAGTTATCGCCCTGATCGGTCATCAGCGAAAAATTATTATGTTTACCTGAACCATTGATACCCGAATAAGGTTTTTCGTGCATCAATACCCTGAAATGGTGACGGCGCGCGGTCTTGCTCATGATATCCATCAACAACACATTGTGGTCGATGGCAATATTGATTTCCTCGTGCAAAGGGGCGCATTCAAACTGATTGGGAGCCACTTCATTATGACGGGTTCTAATCGGAATCCCCAGTAAGTAGGATTGGTATTCAACGTCTTTCATAAAATTCACTACTCTTTCGGGTATGCTGCCAAAATAATTGTCTTCCAGCTGTTGGTCTTTGGCCGAAGCATGACCGAATAAAGTACGTCCGCTCAATGCAAGATCAGGACGGGCATTGTACAAGGCTTCATCCACCAGGAAATATTCCTGCTCTATGCCCAGGGTAGCTTTTACTCTTTTAATATTTACATCAAATAATTGTGCAACTGCAGTAGCTGCAGTATCCATAAAATGAAGAGCCTTTAACAAAGGTGCTTTGTAATCGAGGGCTTCGCTGGTATAAGAAACAAAAATGGTTGGAATACAGAGTGTTTTGTCGATAATAAAAGCAGGAGAAGAAGGATCCCAGGCCGTATAGCCACGTGCTTCGAAAGTATTTCGAATACCGCCGTTTGGAAAACTGGAAGCATCGGGTTCTTGCTGTATAAGACTACTACCGTCAAAAAACTCAACCGCCTTGCCACTATCATCAATTGTAAAAAATGAATCGTGCTTTTCGGCAGAGCTTCCGGTTAAAGGCTGAAACCAATGGGTATAATGGGTAGCACCTATCGAAATGGCCCAGGTTTTCATGGCCAGGGCAATTTCATCGGCTGTTTTTCGGTCGATTTTATCATTCCTTTCGATGGCCGTCAACACTCTTTTATAGGTTTCATCGCTCAGAAACTGTTGCATTCTCTCGTTATTGAATGTCATTTCACCGAAAATTGTTGATATTTTCGAATAAGTAGGTATAAAAACAGGGCTTACTTCCCTTTTTCCTGCAATTCCCAATGCTTTAAAGCGTGCATTTCCCATTTTATTTGATTTTTTGAATGAATAATCGTTCTTTTTATATTTATTTTAACATTATTCTGCAAATATATGTTATTTATTTTAAATTTATTGCTTTATTATTGAAATAAACAGCAAATTATTATTGTTTTAAACAAATAATATGAAAAAAAAGTTTTATTACGGGATCAATTCTGGCAATTTTGCACTTATGTTGCAAATCTTGATAAAAAAAAAAAAAAAAAATATATATATGAATTTTAAATGCAAAACAAGGGCATCCATTCCGCAAATTTGATTGAAAGCAGGGATAAAATACTTTAGCTTCCGTAAACTCGGATATACGCAGATTTTTATATATCAGTTGATATATATGAATAAATGATTCTTCTCACTTAAGTCCTATTGCTGGAATTTTCGTATTCGCATTCCGTTGAATCCGCTTATGTTGGTTCAGAATGAGGAGACAGCCCGCTTGAATTGAGTTTTTCTTTTTATTTGATTTCTATCTCAAAAACTTCCTTTTGAGTATCGTTTTTTAGTTCGAGAATATAACTCCCCTTTTTCAACAGCAAAGGCTTCTTCTCTTTCTTGTCATTTAACTGGATTACATCATAAGGCACGGCTTTGGTGATGTCCTCACCTTTGCAATAGGCTTTGACGAGGAAAGGATAGTACATTTTATGCTTTTTTGTGTCAGTATAATATGGAGTTCTATCCAATTGATACAACCAGTCAGGTCTGGCTGCTATATATTTTGTGCGGGGATGAAAAACCTGTATATCAATTACATTTGGATTGTATGCATTGATAAAGCTTACGTTTGCAGTATCAACAAAAACGGTTGGTTTATTAACATTGGCAAGTAAAAAATAGCTGTTTTCGATGGAGGTATCGCTTCTTTCAACCATTGTGGTTTGATCAATTGAAAGTGGACGGTTTTGAAATCCTGCACCTGAAAATCGCCAAACATAAGAAGCCATCATATAACCATCCCATTCTCTGGTAATATGCCCATATCCAGCCCATAGCACTATTTTTGCAGTTGAATCGGCTTTAAATATTTTCATTATATTAAATGCTTGCCGAATTTCTCTTTCTAAGCCTACACCAACTTGAGATGAAAAAGCATTTTCTGGATTATAAGGAACTACAGCTTCATTATCATCTATCTCATAAGAAAAAACATGAAAGCCTATTTTAATGGCTTCTCTGCAAATATTTCCCATAACAGGTTCTGTCAATAACCATCCTGTACCTAATATAGGATAAGCTCTTTGGTTTAGCAAAGAATCGTAACCTAACGCTTCCATTCCCAGATATCTAAAACCTGAGTTATATAGTTTCTGTAATAAAGTAATAAAATAGGCTCTTTGCTGCGGCATATTATGTGCTTCATTAAACATCACTACTTTCTTATTTTTAGCCCTATTGATAATAAATTCTGTGGCATCAACGGCTTTGTAATTTGATAGAAATGCTGCAGTATCTTCCGATGATAGGTTTTCTGGTTTTCGTGATGCTTGTCCTTCATCCATTGTTTTGATGGCTTGCTGGTATTCACCGATAAAAGAAAGATAATAAGATTGAGAATCTTTAAAACCCCAAAACTGATTGTCTTTAAAATTAAGGATAGCATCTTTAAGATAATAATCAGGAGGTGGAATTTGAGCATAGGATAAAAAGCTACCCAGCGTTAACAAGATGGTAAACAGGAATTTGGTGTTGGTTTTCATGACTAAAGGTGTTAATTAGTAATCCACTGTTTTTAGGATGATAGCTATTTTTAGTAAACTTAATTTGTTTTATAATTTCAATTCTTTGGCAGGATCCCAGAAATAGTTAGCGAAATTTTGGATTTGATTGTCTTCAACAATAAGGCCTTCGCTTTCCAGCAATTCCTGCATGGTTTGGCTACCACCGAAATGATGTTTGCCGGTGAGCAAACCATTGCGGTTGACCACACGGTGAGCGGGTATGTTTTCGGGCAGATGATGGGTAGCGTTCATGGCCCAGCCTACCATGCGGGAAGAACTTTTACTGCCAAGAAAGGAGGCAATGGCACCGTAAGAAGTTACCCTGCCGTAAGGTATCAGACGGGCAACTTCGTAAACCGATTGAAAAAAGGAAATATCTCTCAACTTTAATTTTATTAGATTTATTAATAATATTCATTCATTGAAAAATCTTTTGTATTAAACGAATGGTCTAATTAAGAGAACACAGATGACACAGATTCCAAAAAAGGAAACACTGATTAAAACAGATTTCAAATCAGAGCAAATCTGTAACATCAGTGTCATCAGTGTTCTATTTCGTTCTTTTAAAACTCAATTACTGGCGTTTTAACTGGAACTTGATGTAGTTAATTTTCTTGCCCATATCCAGGAACATTTGCTCGTAAAAAGTCTGTATTCCCATTACGTCATCTTCGATGCCTGAATGGTACAAATCGTCGGTGGTCAGCAAAACGTGATGACCATATTCTTTGATAATTTCCATGGTATAGAAATACAGAAGAAAAGCATCGGTTTTAAGATGAACCAGACCGTCGGGTTTCAGAATAGCAGCATATTTTTTCAGGAAAGGAGGCGAAGTCAGCCGCTTGTTTTCTTTGATTCTACGTGGCTGAGGATCGGGGAAAGTAACCCAGATTTCCGAAATTTCATTTTCAGCAAAATAGTTTTCAATCAACTCAATTTTGGTCCGCAAAAAAGCAATATTGGGGATGTTTTCGTCACGGGAAGTCTTGCAACCTCTCCACATACGGGCACCTTTGATATCGAGACCGATAAAATTCTTTTCGGGATAGCGCTGTGCCAGTCCCACGCTGTACTCCCCTTTTCCACATCCAAGTTCTAATACAATCGGATGATTGTTCTTAAAAAAAACACTAGCCCATTTACCTTTTAAGGGATATCCGTCTCTGATATCTTCATACGTCGGCTGAAAAAAATTATCGAAAGTGAGATTTTCGGCGAAACGTTCTAGTTTATTTTTTCCCATATTTATTTTCTGCCACTTGGGCAATCATTTATTTGCCCCTTAGGCATTTAGAAAATTTATGTATACTTTAGTCATTTTAGCACTTCCTTCAAACTTAAAGTAATCAAGGCACTCTATGTACTCTAAGCACTTTAGGCACTCCAAGTACTCAATGCACTCCAAGCACTTACTTCTTCAACAGCCAGGCATCATGATTTTCGGTTTTGATGAGCTGTTGCAGTGCTTTGGTGGCTTCTTCTTTGGAAGGATGCGATTCATAATAAACCACAAACATCCCTTTATCTTCATACTGACGAATAATTCCTGCGTTTTTAAATCCTTTGGCCGTTAATTCCGAAACGCGTTTTTTGGCATTTTCTTCTGATTTAAAAGAACCTGCAACCAGATAATACTGATTGACACCCGTTGGATTTACATTTACAGTCACATTCCCTGGCACTTCCTTTATTTTAGCAGACGTTGTATTTTGAGTTGTTGATAGAGCTGTATCTGCATTATGCACGCTATCATTAACAGTAGAATCAACTGGAGCAGGCATTTCATTCACAAGGGCGGTTGGGTCTATTTTGTTTTCTGTTTTTACAGCATTGTTATATAGATAATTTCTAAATATATCTGTAAAAAAAACAAGGAAAATGAGCGCAGTTACTATTATTATAGCAGCCAAAATGCTCAAATTTCGTTTAATCTTTTTAGAACGTTTGATTTTATCTTCCTTTGCCTTTAGCGTATTTTGTGCAGCTTTATCTTTAAATTCAGAACGAACGATGGGAGGAGAAGTAAAACCACTGAGTCCAAATTCTTCGGCAGACAATGAAATTGTTTCAGCAACAAACTCAATTTGATTGTCTTCCGACAACGAAAAAACACCCAGGCCTTCTATTCCTGTCATTTTACCTTTTTGAATATCCGACATCAGTGCATCTGTAAAATATTTGATGGCATTTAAAGCGGCTATGTAAGTTATCTTTTCCTTTTCTGAAATTGCAAGTGCCAAACTATCATCATCTGCAACATCATTTACAAAAACTATTTTGCTGGAAGGAGGTGCAAAACTATGTTCAACAGGATGCAGTGTGCTTGCCTGGTATTCAAGAATAAAACTACCAAATCCGTGAATAACAACTTTATCGTTGGCTTCCAGAATTTCAATAATATACTTAACAATGTTCATCGTTTTTTATTTAATATCAAATCGTATCGGTTAATTTAATCAGATCTTCGGGTGTATCTACGGCAATACTTTCAAATTCGGTAATGGCAGTATAAATAGCAATCCCATTTTCTATCCATCGAAGTTGTTCCAAGGATTCTGATTTTTCAAGTCGACTTTGGGGTAAAACGACTATATTTTTTAAAACAACTGTACGATAGGCATATATGCCAATGTGTTTATAATAATCATTTTTGTTTAACCATTCATGTTGGTTGGTTCCACGTTTATAAGGAAGTGGTAAACGGCTGAAATATATCGCCTTCTGATGAATATCGGTAATTACTTTTACAATATTGGGGTTAATTAAATCCTCATAATGATGAATTTTTTTGATCAGTGTAGCAATTTCAATTTCAGGATTTGTGAAACAATCAGCCAAAGCATCAATTTGCGCTGGGTTAATGTAGGGCTCATCACCTTGAATATTAACAACAACATCAATTTCCTTCTCGTTGAGTGAATTTAGTACTTCATAACACCTTTCAGTACCGCTGTTGTGGTTTTGTGAAGTCATGCATACATTTCCTCCGAATGATTTCACATGGTTTGCTATTCGATCGTCATCGGTAGCAACCATGATTTCAGAAATTGTTTTAGTAAGACTCACCTGTTCGTATACCCTCTGAATCATTGATTTACCATTGATGATGGCCAAAGGTTTACCGGGAAAACGGGTAGACGCATAACGCGCAGGAATAATGCCTATAATTTTCATGATAGCTAATGATTAAAATAAACCATTGATCTCGGCATTAATTTTCTCAATAATAATACCCAAATCTTCTGGATTTTTTTGAAAGTTCATATTATCAACTTCTATTACCAATAATTTTCCGTTAGCATATCCATCTATCCATTGTTCATATCTATCGTTCAAACTTTTCAAATAATCTATGCGAATGGAATTTTCATATTCCCTTCCTCTTTGTTGAATCTGGTTCACCAAAGTTGGAACGCTTGCTTTCAGATAAATCAACAAATCAGGTGGTTGAATAAATGTACTCATCAAATCGAACAATGAAGAATAATTGTCAAAATCGCGGGTAGTCATCAAGCCCATCGCATGTAGATTGGGTGCAAATATAAAAGCATCTTCGTAAATTGTACGATCCTGTATAACTGATTTGCCTTTTTTACGGATATCAACCACCTGACGAAAGCGGCTGTTTAAGAAATAAATCTGGAGGTTGAATGACCAACGGCGCATATCTTCGTAAAAACTCTGGAGATAAGGATTCGTATCAACATCTTCGTAATGTGCCTGCCATTTAAAATGTTTTGCTAACAATCCGGTGAGTGTGGTTTTACCTGATCCGATATTTCCTGCAACTGCTATATGCATAATTATATTTTTTAAAATGAATGATTATCAAAACAAATACGTTGAAAATTTTGAAAAACAAATATACGTATTATTTTTAAGTATAAGCTGCTGCAAAAATAAAAATAATCACTATCAGTTTAGAATAAAAAAAGCAGCAAAATTTTGCTGCTTTTTTTTGGAGTATTATGCTTGAGCCGTTGGCCCGCCTAAATTAAAAGGCAAACCTTCCAATTGATCGGGTTCTTTAATTTTACCGTTCACCGATTCGAACTTCGAAAGATTCTCCTGCAAAGCCCTCAATAAGCGTTTAGCATGTTGAGGTGTAAGAATAATTCTTGATTTTACATTGGCTTTCGGAACACCTGGCATCA
>CAZCBG010000116.1:0-8510 GCA_964496885.1 uncultured Bacteroides sp.
ATGGCTTTTTCTTTAATCTGACGAACTCTCTCGCGGGTTAAATCAAATTTTTCGGAAATTTCTTCCAAGGTTAAATGCTGGCAACCATTTAATCCATAAAAATAACGGATAACATCAGCTTCTCTTTGAGTGAGTGTACAAACGGCTCTTTCAATTTCCTTACATAAAGAATCGTACAACAAATCAGTTTCAGGTGTTGGGTTATCTTCCATTTTAAAGACATCGAGCATGGTTGTATCTTCTTCCTGAACCAAGGGAGCGTCCATTGAAAGATGTTTACCGGAATGGCGCATCGTATCTCTTACTTCCGTTTCAGAGATTTCTAATAGCTTGGCAATTTCACCATCATTAGGTGGACGTTCAAATTCCTGTTCCAGTTTTGCCGAAGCTTTCTTAATTTTATTGATAGATCCCAACTTATTAAGTGGTAATCTTACGATTCTTGATTGTTCAGCTAAAGCTTGTAAAATGGATTGACGAATCCACCATACAGCATAAGATATGAATTTAAAACCACGGGTTTCATCAAAACGTTGGGCGGCTTTTATCAATCCTAAGTTTCCTTCATTGATTAAATCGGGTAAGCTTAAGCCTTGATTTTGATACTGTTTAGCAACAGAAACAACAAAACGCAAATTAGCTTTGGTAAGTTTTTCGAGCGCAGCCTGATCTCCTGCTCTGATTTTTTGAGCCAGTATCACTTCTTCTTCAACAGAAATTAGTTCAACACGACCTATTTCTTGTAAATATTTGTCTAGAGAAGCAAGTTCACGATTGGTTACTTGTTTGGTAATTTTTAATTGCCGCATTATATATTTTAATTAATGGAAAGCGTAATATAAACGTTATTAAATGAAATTTGTTACAAAAAATAATTATTATTTACAAAAACCAAAATGCTGTACTCTCAATATTCAAAAGTACAGCATCTTAAGTATTAATAATTAATTATTGATTTCTTTCTGGGCGAGGTAATAAGGCTTTGCGTGAAAGTTTTAATTTTCCAGTTTTTTTATCAATTTCAATCAACTTAACCTGAATTTTATCACCCACTTTTAGCACACTTTCTACATCTTCCAGACGGGTCCAGTCAATTTCAGAAATATGAAGCAAGCCGTCTTTTCCAGGTAAAATTTCTACAAAAGCACCAAATGCTTGAATATTCTTTACAACACCATCATAAATTTCGTTGATTTCGGGTAAAGTAGTGATTCCTTTAATTCTAAGGATAACTGCATCAATAGAAGATTTATCTACAGCTACTATGTCAATAATGCCATATTCGCCGACTTCTTCGATAACAATTACAGCTCCGGTTTCACGTTGCATTTCCTGAATAATTTTTCCACCAGGTCCAATAATTGCACCTATGAATTCTTTAGGAATTGACATTTGAACGATACGTGGAACATGAGGTTTGTAATCTTCGCGAGGTTCGGTGATAGCTTTGGCCATTTCACCTAGAATATGCAATCTGCCTTCTTTTGCCTGACTTAAAGCTTCTGCCAGCACTTTATGTGATAAACCATCTACTTTAATATCCATTTGGCAAGCTGTAATACCATCTCTGGTACCAGTTACTTTAAAATCCATATCTCCTAAATGATCTTCATCACCTAAAATATCAGAAAGTACGGCATATTTTCCAGTTGCTGAATCGGTTATTAAGCCCATGGCAATTCCAGAAACAGGCTTTTTAATTTTAACCCCTGCATCCATCAAGGCCAGGGTTCCTGCACAAACAGTTGCCATAGAAGAAGAACCATTTGATTCTAATATGTCAGAAACTATTCTTAAGGTATAAGGATTATCGGCAGGTAAGGTAAATTTTAAAGCTCTCATCGCCAAATTTCCATGTCCAACCTCTCTCCTACTTGTTCCGCGGTTAGGTTTTACTTCACCTGTAGAAAAAGAAGGGAAATTATAATGTAACAAAAATTTATTTTTACCTTCAAATACAACTCCATCTATGATTTGTTCATCCATTTTTGTACCCAGGGTAATGGTAGTTAAGGATTGTGTTTCACCTCTGGTAAACAAAGCAGAACCATGTGCTGAAGGTAAAAAATCGGTTTCACACCAAATAGGTCTGATTTCATTTAATTTACGTCCATCCAGACGGCTTCTTTCATTCAAAATCATATCTCTTACAGCATCCTTATGAATATCGTGGAAATAACGTGATATTTGAAATTTCTTTTCTTTTTCTTCGTCGGTTAAGGTTTCAACAAAAGCGGTTTTAACAGCTTCGAATGTAGAAGAGCGAAGATGTTTATCAGCAATTCCTTGTTTGGCAATGGCATACAACTGATCGTAAACAGCTGATTTCATTTTTTCTTTAAAATCAAGATCGTTGTTTTCGTGACAATATTCGCGTTTTTTGGTTTTACCAACCATTTCGGTAAGTTCCATCTGAGCTTTGCATTGAATTTTGATTGCGTCATGCGCAACTTTCAATGCTTCTATCATGTCTTCTTCCTGAACTTCTTTCATTTCACCTTCTACCATCATAATATTATCGTAGGTGGCAGCTATCATTAAGTCAAGATCTGCAGTAGGAATATCCAGAAGTGAAGGATTTACAATAAATTCACCATTTATTTTGGCAACACGTACTTCTGAGATTGGGCCATTAAATGGGATATCAGAAACAGACAGAGCAGCAGAAGCAGCTAAAGCAGCCAAGGCATCTGGGGCTGTATTTTTTTCGCCTGAGATAAGTGTAATCTGAACCTGAACTTCAGCATGAAAATCACTGGGGAACAGTGGACGTAAAGCTCTGTCGACTAAACGTGAGATTAAGATTTCATATTCTGAAAGGCGGGCTTCTCTTTTAAAGAAACCACCGGGAAAACGACCCAGTGAAGCATATTTTTCTTGATAATCAACGGAGAGTGGCATAAAATCAACGTTCTCAGCGGCATCTTTTTTTGCAACTACTGTTGCCAACAACATGGTATCACCCATGCGAACCAGTGCCGATCCATCAGCCTGTTTGGCCAATTTACCGGTCTCGATGGTGATGATTCTACCATCTTTTAATTCGATTTTTTTTGTAATCACTTGCATAATAGCACTTTTAAATTTATTTCAATACAAAAAAAGGCAATTATAAGTCTAATTGCCCTTTAAATTTTTGTAAAAACTAAGTATACTTATTTTCTGATACCTAACTTTTTGATAAGTTCTCTATATCCTTCGATATTTCTATCTTTCAAATAAGCTAACAATTTACGTCTTTTGCCTACTAACAAAACCAATGAACGTTCTGTTGCAAAATCTTTTCTGTTTACTTTTAAATGTTCGGTCAGATATTTTATTCTGTTTGTGAATAAAGCCACTTGACCTTCTGTAGAGCCTGTATCAAATTCTGATTTACCGTACTCTTTAAAAATTTCCTTTGTATTTCCTGTTTTGAATTGCATATTCTAAGATATAATTTTGTTTGGTCTTAAAAATGAGTTTGCAAAGATAAACATTTTTTCAATAACTAAAACGTTTTTGCAGCATTTTTTTTTAATTCATTGAGCTTTTTATTAACCAACTGTGAATCTGTTCAATAAAAACTTCAATTGTTTTTTTTAATTTTCAAGATTTATCTTTTTACCTAAAAATTTGTTTTACTTTTGCTTAAAAATCACAAAAAATATTCGATGAACATAATTATAACTGGCAGCAGCCGTGGTATAGGATTAGAACTTGCGAAATTATTCTGCAAAGATAGTAATAATTCTGTAATTGGCATTTCCCGTTCCAATAATAATTCAATTATTATGGATGAAATAGGTAAAAATTCAAAATTTACGCCTATTCAATACGACCTCTCTTCTGTTCAAGTTGATTTCAGTCAAAAAATCAGTCAGCATTTGAAGGAAGTAGATATATTGATTAACAATGCTGGCTATTTAGTCAATAAGCCTTTTGAAGACCTATGTGATGATGATTTTGATACGATGTTCAACGTGAATGTAAAGAGTGTTTTTAAGATTGTTCAACAGCTTCTTCCTCATTTTTCACACAATGCACATATAGTGAATATCAGCAGCATGGGAGGTTTTCAGGGGAGTGCCAAGTTTAGCGGGCTATCCTTGTATAGTGCCAGTAAAGGAGCTTTAAATACACTTACCGAATGCCTCGCCGAAGAGCTTAAAAAAAGAAACATAAAAGTCAACAGTTTATCGCTGGGTGCTGTAAACACCGAAATGCTCAAGGAAGCATTCCCTTCCTACCATGCACCCTTGGAAGCGATTGAAATGGCTGCTTTTATCAAACAGTTTGCAGAAAATGCCCATCATTATATGAATGGGAAAATAATACCAATTTCTGTCTCAACGCCTTAAATAAAAAAACGTCAGTTTTGAAGAAAACCGACGTTTTTTTATAGGTTAGCATCTGATATTATTCAGCAATCAAGATTCTTGAAGTATGCTGTGTTTTGCCTGTATTCATTTTTACAAAATAAATGCCTGCTTTTAAATTTGCATTCCTTGATAAAGGAAGACTATAACTTCCAGCATACTGCATATCATCTATCAATACATCTACCAATTTCCCGCAAATATCATACAAACTGATAGTAACATCTGATAAAGCCAATAATGAATAATTGATAGTACTTTCACTAGTGATAGGATTCGGAGAAATCGAAAAAATTTCTTTATCCTGAATTTCGCTTATACCCACAGCCGGGGCCCAATCAAGTGTAATCCCAGTTAAATTGGCAGTAGCAGTTCCAAGCTGATGATCAGCTGTTGCACCTTTTGTAAAGCTGAAAGATTGAGTCGTTTTTCCAGTTGTCAAACTGGAAGCCCATGAAAATTCAATCCATACTTTATAAACACCATCTGCAACAATTGCTGAAGCAACATCTGTTCCATTCCATATTAGCGTCATGGCACCATTAACAGCTCTGGTGCTGCCTGTAGTTGCATCCACTACATTTCCTGCAGATTTCCCATTCCAGGTTGCTAAATGGTCAATATTCCCACTTGAACAATATTTAAATTTAGTTTTAATAAACGTACCGCTACTGGTTTCTATCCAAGCAGCTAAACAGTTTTTTGGTGTATAACCTCCAGAGGAAACGGTTGTATAAGCACAAGTTAAAGTTCCTGCAGTTTGGGCTTGAACTGATTTGCTGAGCATTAACTGACTGCTAATCATTACGATTGAAATAAACAAAAGTGTAATTTTTCTCTTCATAAAATTTTAAAATTAATATTTTAAGCAAAGTTAAAAATAATTTTGTAAAAACAAGCAGAATAATGAAATATTTTTTTACCCATTGAACACTTAATCAATACATCCAAGATTTTATGAGGTAAAATGAAACGATTATTTATAGAGAATTCTGGAAACAATAAATATATAACTGAAAATCATTTCATAATTAGAATTAAACATTAAATTTGCAACTCAAATTAACTAAATATGAATCATAGAATTAAACTTTCTTTAAGCATTATTTTATACTGTTTTTTAATCATAACGTCATCCACTTTAAATGGCCAGGACATTAAAGCACAAAATATTAAATATCAGGTAAAAGGTATCGTTTGTGATAGCTCAAACGGGAAACCCATCGAATTTGCATCATTTAGCATTATTAATCCTAAAACCCAAAAAATGCTAAACGGAGGAGTTACCAATGCTAAAGGTGGATTTTCAGCTGAAAATTTAACAAAAGGAAGGTATTTGATTATGATATCCAATGTAGGATATGCTTCTTATAAAAACGTATTGATACTAGAAAGCAGCAATTCATTAAAAAATCTGGGAATTATTAAGCTTCCCAGGAAAAACATTGATTTAACAACAACAGAAATTCAAGGAAAAGCCATTCCTTTTCAGGTTAAAGAAGATACCGTGGAATTTTCAGCTTCCTCTTTTGTTACTGATTCCAATGCTGTGGTAGAAGATCTCATAAAAAAACTACCTGGTGTTGATGTAGACAAGGATGGGAAAATTACTGCTTTTGGAAAAGAAGTAACCAAGGTTTATGTTGATGGAAAACCTTTTTTTGGCAATGATATTAAAACAGCCACCAAGAACCTGCCTGTTGACATGATAGATAAAGTACAATTTATCGATAAAAAATCTGATCAAAGCATATTTACTCAAATAGATGACGGAGATGTTGAGAAAGTTCTCAATCTGGTTGTTAAACCCGGTCGGAAAAACGGAGTTTTCGGCAAAGTTACAGGTGGAATCGGAACAGAAGAAAGGTATGATGGAAGTGGTATGATCAACTGGTTCAAAGGTGGCAGACAGGTTTCTTTTATTGGAACGGCAAACAATATCAACAACATAAGATTTACCGATTTCGTATCGATGGATCAAAATAGTAAACTGAGCGGTTCTATTAATTTTCTTGCAAAAGGTGGTGCAAGTGGAGGTTCCCGCTTTTTTGGCGGAAGAGGTGGCTCTAATATTCCCAACATAAATGCTTCGGGGATAAACTCTTCATGGTCAGCTGGGACCAACTTCAGAGATAGCATTGGTAAAAAAATCAGTTTTACAGGAAGTTATATGTTTACAGCTTCAGATAATACGAAAGAGCAAATCAGCAGTCGTGAGACTTTTCAGAAAGATTCAAGTATAATGTACAATGATACTTCCAAAACCAATAATACCAACTATAACCATAATATCAACATGGAATTTGATTACCGGATAGATTCGATGAATTCAATTTTGTTTACACCAAAAATAAGAATTACAAACTCATACAGTGACGACAACAGCTCGTTTAATTCATTCGGTCCTTCCGGTTTAGATTTTAACAAAGGTGGGAGTTTTACTTCAAGAAACAATCAAGCATTAAGTTTAAGCGGTGAATTGCTATTAAGACACCGCTTTTCTAAAAAAAGACGCACCATCTCACTTTCTGTAAAACCTTCCTACAAAACTTCTAACAGTGATGGCTATGACAAATCCAACAGTTCATATTTCATAATGAATACATGGAAAAACGATAGTATCAACCAGAAAAAAACATCCAGTTCTGACGAAAAAGGTGTTGAGGCCAGACTATCATACACTGAACCTATAACAGCTAATATTATCATGGAATTAAATTATAACTTTTATATAAATTCCAGTATTTCTGACAGGAAAGCTCTCAATTTCAATGCTGCTTCCAATGAATATCTTAATATTGACTCAACCTACACCAACCATTATGAGAATACTTATATCAATCACAGAGCCGGCATTAATTTCAGGATATTCAAGAATTTATGGGACTACACGATTGGGTTTGGCGTTGAGCCCTCATTAATAAGAAGCAATTCAGTGTATAAAAGCACTATACTTGAACAAAATGTAGTGAATTTTTCGCCTTCTTTAATTGTCAATTACAAACCTTCAAAAGGGAAGAACTTAAAAATCAGATACCGTGGAAGCACCAATCAACCCAGCCTTACACAATTGCAACCCATACCTGATAATTCAAACCCACAATATATTGTCAATGGAAATCCCAATTTAAAACCTGAGTTCAACAACAACCTGAACATTAATTACAATGCGATGGATTTTGTTTCGATGAATTTTATTTTTGCAGGCATCATGGCCGAGAATACCATCAATAAAATAGCAAATCAGAATGCTTATGATAGTTTAGGGAGGCAACTTTCAACACCCGTAAATGTGAATGGATATTATTCAATCAATGTATTTACAGGATATGCTAAACCAATTAAGAAATTTATCATCAATCTGGCTGGGAATGCCGGTTTTTCTAATGATGTAAATTATTCTAACAATAAAAGTTATTCCACCAAAAACTTTATTTTAGGTATCAACTCCAGACTCAACTACAATGGCACAAGAATTACTGCAGCACCAATTGCTAAAATCAATTATACCAAAGCCTTCTATTCATTAGCCAATATATCCAATACAGCTTATACCAATTACACTTTAGGTTTTGATGCACAGCTTGATTTGTTCTGGAATTTTAAAATCGGGAGCGACATCCTATATACTTCCAACAGTGGTTATGGTGCAGGATATGATATTACGACCACAAACTGGAATGCATTTATTTCTAAACAGCTTTTTAAAAACAAGAAAGGGCTGCTAAAATTGCAGGTGTTTGATATTTTAGAAGACAATAAAAGTGTTTACCGGACTACTACTGAAAATTATATTGAAGATGGCCGTGTTAATGCCCTCTCAAGATTTTTTATGCTTAGTTTTTCCTATAGTTTTAGTAAATTTAGCGGAAAAGAACCTGACAGAAGAGATCGAATGATGGGCATGCCTATGGGGGGAAGAAGAGGCGAAGAATTTTAGAGGAAGACCGAAGATGAATAAGCGAGGGAGAGACTAAGAGACTGAGAGAACTAATGAAATTTATCAATTAGGAATTAGGAATTAGGAATAACGAAGAGATATAGACGCTCATTTCCTTTTTTCATGCTGATCGAATTGAAGCATCATTTAAATTACGAATTAGGAATTAGGAATTACGAATAACAAAAAGACTTGGACGCTCTTTTTTTTTG
>CAZCBG010000117.1:0-8428 GCA_964496885.1 uncultured Bacteroides sp.
GTAAATCACCTGCTTTGGATTCGTGTCCACAAAGAAGAGGGGTTTGTGTAAGAGTTTATACTACTACACCAAAGAAACCTAATTCTGCCATGCGTAAAGTTGCAAGGGTAAGATTAACGAACGGAAAAGAAGTAAATGCTTATATTCCTGGTGAAGGTCATAATTTGCAAGAACACTCTATCGTAATGATCAGAGGTGGAAGAGTAAAAGATTTACCTGGTGTAAGATACCATATCATTAGAGGTGCTTTGGATACTTCAGGTGTTGAAGGAAGAAACCAAAGAAGGTCTAAATACGGTACCAAAAAACCAAAAGCAAAAGCAAAAAAATAATATATTAATAAAGTACCAAATTTTTTAATAAAATGAGGAAAGCTAAACCCAAGAAACGAATCATATTACCAGATCCAAAGTTCAATGATACTTTGGTCACTAAATTCGTTAACAATTTAATGTTAAGGGGAAAGAAAAGCACTGCTTTTGAAATTTTTTATGATGCAATGGAAATTGTAGCTGATAAATCAAAAGAAGACGGTGTTGAAGTATGGAAAAAAGCATTGGCTAATGTTACACCTGCTGTAGAAGTACGTAGTCGTAGAATTGGTGGTGCAACATTTCAGATTCCATCAGAAATCAGACCTGACAGAAAAATGTCAATAGGAATGAAAGCCCTAGTGAAATATGCACGCAAAAGACATGAAAAATCAATGAGCCAAAAATTAGCTGGTGAGATTTTGTCTGCCTTTAAAGAAGAAGGTGCTGCATTTAAGCGTAAAGAAGATACTCATAGAATGGCAGAAGCTAACAAAGCATTCTCACATTTTAGATTTTAATATTGTTTAAATTATACATTTATAGTTCATTCATTTTTTGATTCAATAAATTTAAAGGAAGATACGATAGAAATGTCAGAAAAATTATCATACACACGAAATATTGGCATTATGGCTCACATTGATGCAGGTAAAACTACTACAACGGAGCGAATATTGTATTATACGGGTAAAAGTCATAAAATTGGAGAAGTTCATGACGGCGGTGCCGTTATGGATTGGATGGTTCAGGAACAAGAAAGAGGAATAACCATTACCTCTGCAGCTACTACTGTTTTCTGGGATTACGAAAGCGAACAATATAAAATTAACATTATTGATACTCCAGGACATGTTGACTTTACTGTTGAAGTTGAACGTTCATTAAGAGTACTCGATGGTGCTGTTGCATTATTCTGTGCAGTGGGTGGAGTAGAACCACAATCAGAAACTGTATGGCGTCAGGCAGATAAATATAAAGTACCTCGTTTATGCTTCATTAATAAAATGGACAGAGCAGGTGCTGATTTTTTCAATGTTTTGGGCCAAATAAAAGATAGATTAGGAGCAAATCCTATACCACTTCAAATTCCTATCGGACAAGAAGAAACATTTACCGGTATTGTTGATTTAATTGCAAATAAAGCATATTATTGGAACGAAACATCTTTAGGTGTTGAAATTACTGAAATACCAGTTCCTGAAGATTTACTTGATATAGTTGATGAGTACCGTACAAAATTAATTGAAGGTGTTGCCGAAGAAAATGACACACTTCTTACAAAATTCTTAAACGATCACAACTCTCTTACTGAAGACGAAATGATAGCAGCCATCAGAAAAGCTACTATCGAAATGAGAATTACACCAGTAATTTGTGGTGCTTCATTCAAAAATAAAGGTGTTCAGAAATTATTAGATGCAGTTATTAGATTTTTACCAAGTCCAATGGATGTTCCTGCAGTTATCGGAATAAATCCTAAAACAGATAAGGAGGAAGTCAGAGAGCATACTGCTGATGCACCTATGTCAGCTTTAGCTTTTAAAATTGCAACCGACCCTTATGTTGGTAGAATAGCTTTCTTCAGAGTATACTCAGGTACACTTGAAGCTGGTTCATATGTATTAAATACAACAACCGGTAAAAAAGAACGTATTTCCCGTATTATGCAAATGCATGCCAATAAACAAAATCCGCTTGAAAGAATTGAAGCTGGTGATATTGGTGCTGCAGTTGGGTTTAAAGACATACGTACCGGAGATACCTTATGTGATGAGAAATTCCCTATTGTATTAGAAAATATTGTATTCCCCGATCCTGTTATCAGTATTGCCATTGAACCGATTACTCAAAAAGATATTGATAAATTATCCAACGGACTATATAAGTTAGCTGAAGAAGATCCTACTTTTAATGTTAAAACAGATGAAGATTCCGGACAAACCATTATTAGTGGAATGGGTGAATTGCATCTTGAAATATTAGTTGACAGGTTGAGACGTGAATTTATGGTAGAATGCAACCAGGGGAAACCACAAGTTGCCTATAAAGAAGCCATTACTTCAACTGTTAAATTCAGAGAAGTGTATAAAAAACAAACTGGTGGTAAAGGTAAATTTGCAGATATTGAAGTTGAAATATCACCTGCAGATGAAGGCGTTGCTGGTTTGCAATTTATAAATGAAGTAAAAGGTGGTAATATTCCAAAAGAATATATTGGACCTATCGAAAAAGGTTTCAAAGCAGCCATGATGAATGGTGTATTAGCTGGCTATCCAGTAGAAAGTTTAAAAGTAAAATTACTGGATGGAGCATTTCATGCAGTTGATTCAGATGCATTATCATTTGAATTAGCAGCTAAAATTGCTTTTAAAGAAGCTTGCAAAAAAGCAAAACCTATTCTTTTGGAACCAATTATGAAAGTTGAAATTGTAACTCCAGATGATTATATCGGTGATGTTACAGGAGATATCAACAAACGTCGTGGTGTACTTAAAGAAATTGATGCAAAAGTTGCTTATCAGATTGTAAAAGCAGATGTCCCTTTATCCAATATGTTTGGCTATGTTACTACATTAAGAACATTGTCATCAGGAAGAGCTACATCAACTATGCAATTCTCTCATTTCAATCAGGCACCTGCTGCTATCGTTGAAGAAGTAATTACAAATATAAAAGGGAGCAAAAGCTAATAAACATAATATATAGTCTATTAATTTTAAAATTAATAATTAAATAAAGTGAATCAAAGAATAAGAATAAAGTTAAAATCCTACGATTACAATTTGGTTGACAAATCAGCTGAAAAAATTGTAAAGACTGTAAAGTCAACAGGAGCTGTAGTAAATGGTCCTATTCCATTACCTACCAATAAAAAGATTTATACGGTATTACGTTCAACATTCGTAAACAAGAAATCGCGTGAACAATTCCAGTTGTGTTCTTATAAAAGATTACTGGATATATACAGCACGACGTCAAAAACGATTGATGCGTTAATGAAACTTGAACTACCCAGCGGTGTTGAAGTTGAAATTAAAGTATAATTATTTTTGTAGCATCAGACTGTAAACTTAGAAAGAATAAAAAAAAAGTACAATGTCAGGATTAATTGGAAAAAAAATCGGAATGACGAGCGTTTACGATGCCTCTGGGAAAAACATCCCATGCACGGTTATAGAAGCTGGTCCTTGCGTAGTAACGCAAGTAAAAACAAAAGAGATTGATGGTTATGAAGCCATTCAAATAGCTTTTGGAGAAAAGAAAGAAAAACACACAACCAATGCTTTAAAAGGTCACTTCAAGAAAGCAGGGACAACTCCTAAAAAAGTTGTTTATGAATTTACACGTTTCGAAGCAGATCATCAAAAACAGTTTGGTGATGTGTTAGGTGTAGATATTTTTGTTGAAGGCGAATACATTGATGTAGTAGGAACTACAAAAGGTAAAGGTTTTCAGGGTGTTGTTAAAAGACACGGATTCAAAGGTGTCGGTGATGCAACCCATGGACAACATGACAGGTTAAGAGCTCCAGGTTCAGTTGGCGCATCTTCATGGCCTTCAAGAGTTTTTAAAGGCATTCGTATGGCTGGTAGAACTGGTGGAAATCGTCGCAAAATGATAAATCTTCAGGTAGTGAAAATCGTACTTGAAAAGAATTTAATCGTAGTTAAAGGATCAGTACCTGGTCCTAAGGGTTCATATTTAATTATTGAAAGATGGAGTTAGTAGTATATAACACAAGCGGTAACAAAACCGATAAAACGGCTCAGTTAAATGATTCAGTTTTTGGTATAGAACCAAATGATCATGCAATTTATCTTGATGTTAAGCAATACCTTGCAAATCAACGTCAGGGCACGCATAAATCAAAAGAAAGATCTGAAATCTCAGGAAGTACCAAGAAGATTAAAAAACAAAAAGGTACCGGCAGCGCTCGTGCAGGCGATATCAATTCTCCTTTATTTATTGGAGGTGGTAGAGTTTTTGGTCCACGCCCCAGGGATTATAGTTTCAAATTAAATAAAAAATTAAAGAAATTAGCTCGTAAATCAGCATTATCTTATAAAGCTAAGGAAAACAACATCTTAGTTATTGAAGATTTTACTTTTGAGACGCCTAAAACCAAAGAATTTATTGGAATTTTAAATAATTTGAATATTTTTGATAAAAAAACATTATTAATTCTTTTTGAATCAAATAAAAGTGTATATTTGTCATCCCGTAATCTGGGACAAGTGAAAGTTGTAAATGTTACAGATTTAAACACTTACGATATTTTGAACGCAAATAATTTGATGTTTTTAGAAAGTTCACTTGCAGAATTTAATAAAATTCAAAGCGAAGCTTAAAAAATTAGTTTTAAAAATCAAAACAGCTAAGACGAGATGAGCATTATAGTAAAGCCGATAATAACTGAAAAAATGACTGCCATAAGCGAAAAAAAAACCAATCGCTTTGGATTTATAGTCGACAGGAAGGCAAATAAAATAGAAATAAAAAAAGCAGTTGAAAGCTTGTACGGCGTAAAAGTTGATTTAGTTAATACGATGGTATATCGTGGAAAAACAAAATCAAGAAATACAAAAGCAGGGGTTATCTCAGGTAAAACCAACGCCTTTAAAAAAGCTATGATTACATTAGCTGCAGGAGAAACAATTGATTTTTATAGCAATATATAAAGGAAAGAAATGGCTCTTAAAAAATTTAAACCAACAACACCAGGACAACGTTTCAAAATTATCAGTACATTTGAAGAAATAACTACCGATGTACCCGAAAAAAGTTTGTTAGCTCCTAAGAAAAGAAGTGGTGGACGTAACAATACCGGTAGAATGACCATGCGTTATTTAGGCGGTGGACATAAACAAGCATATAGAATTATCGATTTCAAACGCGATAAAGACAATATTCCTGCAACTGTTCATTCAATTGAATATGATCCAAACAGAACTGCCCGCATTGCATTATTATTTTATGCAGACGGTGAAAAAAGATACATCATTGCACCTCACGGCTTAAAAGTAGGTTCAACTGTAGTTTCAGGAAAAGGTGTAGCACCAGAAATAGGAAATGCTTTATTTATGAGTGAAATTCCATTTGGTACTATCATACATAATATGGAATTACGTCCTGAACAAGGTGCAAAACTTAGCCGTAGTGCTGGAACATATGCACAATTGATGTCGAGAGATGACAAATATGCAATTGTAAAAATGCCTTCAGGTGAAACCCGTATGATATTACAAAGTTGTAAAGCAACAATAGGTATGGTTTCTAATATTGATCATAGCTTAGAAGTATCAGGAAAAGCTGGTAGAGCTCGCTGGCAAGGTCGTAGACCACGCGTTAGAGGGGTAGTAATGAATCCTGTTGACCATCCAATGGGTGGAGGTGAAGGTCGCTCATCAGGCGGTCACCCAAGATCAAGAAAAGGTATTCCATCAAAAGGATACAAGACTAGATCTAAGAAAAAAGATTCAAACAAATATATCATCGTTTCAAGGAAGAAATAATTAAGATTTACAAAAACACTTAAGTATGAGTCGTTCATTAAAAAAAGGTCCTTATATAGAATATAAACTAGAGAAAAAGGTATTGGATGCTATTGAGAAAAACAAAAAAGTAGCTATCAAAACTTGGTCGAGAGCTTCAATGATTTCACCTGACTTCGTAGGACAAACAATCGCAGTTCATAATGGAAATAAATTTATTCCGGTGTATGTTACCGAAAATATGGTGGGACACAAATTAGGAGAATTTGCCCCTACCAGAACTTTTAGAGGTCACGCAGGTAATAAAGACAAAGGGAAAAAATAAATAATTTACAGAAATGGGATCAAGGAAACATAACAGAGCAGAACAGGAAAAGGAAGCAAAAAAATCATTGTATTTTGCTAAATTAACCAATAATCCATCTTCTCCAAGGAAAACAAGATTAATGGCTGATTTAATCCGTGGTGTAAATGTTGAAAAAGCTATACACATCTTGCAATTTAGCGCAAAAGAATCTGCAATTAAATTACGTAAGTTGTTATTATCAGCTATTGCAAACTGGCAGAGCAAAAACGAAGGCGTAAGAATTGAAGAAAGTAATTTATATGTCAAAGAAGTATTTGTTGATGGTGGAAGACAAACCAAAAGAATCAGAACTGCTCCTCAAGGCAGAGCTCATCGCATCAGAAAACGCTCAAGTCATATTACGCTCATCATAGATAGCAGAAAAGAAATTGCTCCTGTAGCAGAAACAACGGAAAATAATTAATAAATAGTAAAAACACTTTAAAAAATTATAAATGGGACAAAAAGTCAATCCAATAGGTAGCAGATTAGGCATCATCAGAGGCTGGGATTCTAATTGGTATGGAGGAAAAAATTTTGAACCAAAGCTTATTGAAGATTATAAGATCAGACAGTATTTAAATACGCGTTTATCAAAAGCAGGTATATCAAGAATTAACATTGAACGTACATTAAAATTGGTAACAGTTACAATTAATACTGCACGTCCAGGTCTTATTATCGGAAAAGGTGGTCAGGAAGTTGATAAGCTTAAGGAAGAATTAAAAAAAGTAACAAATAAAGAAGTACAAATTAATATTTCTGAAATTAAACGCCCCGAATTAGATGCTATTCTTGTTGCAAATACGATTGCACGCCAAATAGAAGGAAGGGTTTCATACCGTAAAGCAATTAAAACATCAATTGCATCCAGTATGAGAGCAGGAGCAGAAGGAATTAAAGTATTGGCTTCCGGAAGAATTGGTGGAGCCGAAATGGCAAGACGCGAACAATACAAAGAAGGAAGAACTCCACTTCATACCCTTAGAGCTGATATTGATTATGCTTTAGCTGAAGCGCATACTACTTACGGAAGAATTGGTATAAAAGTCTGGATTTGTAAAGGACTTGTTTATGGTAAAAGAGAGCTTGTTCCATCTATACCAAATGCAAGTAAAGAAAAACAGTTGCCTCAAGGTGGTGGTTCAAGACAACGACCCAACAACAATAACAAGAGCAACAATAACCAAAACAGACAAAGACGATAATTTTGTCTTTAAAATAAAAGAAATTTAAAACTTATAATAATAAATAGCAATGTTACAGCCAAAAAAGACCAAATACAGGAAAATGCAGAAAGGCAAGATGAAAGGCAACGCCAAACGTGGCAGCCAACTTGCTTTCGGATCATTCGGTATTAAGGCATTGGAAGAAACTTGGATTACAGGAAGACAAATAGAAGCAGCACGTCAAGCGGTTACCCGTTTTATGAAACGTGAAGGCCAGATTTGGATCAGAATATTTCCTGATAAACCTATCACCAAAAAGCCAGCCGAAGTACGTATGGGTAAAGGTAAAGGATCTCCTGAATATTTTGTTGCAAGAGTTACACCTGGAAGAATACTTTTTGAAGCCGATGGTGTACCCTTTGAAGTTGCAAAAGAAGCACTGAGACTTGCTGCTCAAAAACTCCCAATCGCAACCAAATTGATGGTTAGAAGAGATTTTGTTGAAGAATCAATATAAACAAAGAAATGAAACAAGAAGTTATCAAAGAACTTTCTACTCAGGAACTGAAAGAAAGATTAGTCGAAGAAAGAATTCAACTTTCTAAATTAAAAATGAATCACGCTGTTTCTCCTTTGGAAAATCCAAATGTAATAGCTCAATATCGTAAAACTATCGCAAGGATTATAACAGAACTCAGAAAAAGAGAATTGGACGAAATAATTACCCAAGCGTAATAATTAAAAATAGAAATCTTAAAAAGATGGAAATCAGATCATTAAGAAAAGAAAAAACAGGTCTTGTCGTTAGCAACAAAATGGATAAATCTATCTCGGTTGTTATCGAAAGAAAAGTAAAACATCCAAAATACGGAAAATTTATTAAGAAATCTTCCAAGTTCATGGCTCATGATGAAAAAAACGAATGTAACGAAGGCGATACCGTTAAAATCATGGAAACAAGACCAATGAGCAAGAGTAAATGTTGGAGATTAGTTGAAATTATTGAAAGAGCAAAATAGTTATGATACAACAAGAATCTAGAGTGATTGTTGCTGATAACAGTGGGGCTAAAAGCGCCTTGTGTATCAGAGTACTGGGAGGTACTAG
>CAZCBG010000118.1:0-8202 GCA_964496885.1 uncultured Bacteroides sp.
GGTCTACGGTTTGTGTAAAAGTAAATGTTTTTACACTGTCGGTAGCAATGGTATCAGTCATTATTTGAGATACTACAGGATAATTAACAAGTCCATGGCTCAGTTTATATTTAACTGGGAAGCCATGTATCGCTGTGAAACCATAATTTTTGATCGAAACACTTATTACTTCCTGGTTCGTTAGATTAACAGCAGTAACTGGTGTAACAATACTCAAAACACTTGCATCGAAAGCAGGTTGTGCACCTACAGTCACAATAGCAGGCATTCTCTGACTTGTACATCCCGCAACGTTTCCTGAAATCTTAATATTAGGGAGACTTGTAGATAAATAACCAGTTCCGGTAGGAGCTGAGTTATCAGCATAAAAGTATTGATGAGAGCCGGCTCCAGCAGTTGTATAGGTAAAATATGCCCCAGTAGTTCCTGTTCCGCCATAATTAGCTTCACAAAGCACCATTAGATTACCCGATGTATAATCGAAAGGAGTTGTTAATGAAATTGGGAACCATCCTGTAGCACTAAATACCTGAGGTCCGTCATATACCAAGGTTGCATTACTGGTTAAATTTGCCCAGGTATCAGCGGTCATGGTAGTTTGAGAAGTTTGTGCTAGGTAAATTTTAACAGGGAAAGTGGCAGTAGCCGTTGTGGCAATATTCCATTCCAATTGATTGATCATACCATATCCACCTATTGTAGCATTATCATAAACAGAAGCACTTCTTGTATATCCCCAGAAACCATAGAAAGGATAACCCTGAGAGGATGTGCCGGTTCCGATGGATGAACTGAATGAACTTGAAGTACTTGACTGTACATAGAAAGTATCCGTAGCAAACAAAATAGGTGTAATATATGGACTTCCAGTGTGAATAGAAGTACCGCCTGTGGGTACATCAAACCATTTTAAAGGATCACCGGTAGAAGAAGTAGCTATTATTGATCCGGTAGTTGCATAAGGAATTGTTATATTGGATGTAACAGGATTCACAGGTGTATGCAATGAGCTCACAAAAATAGTATCCAGATTGTTATTCGCAACATTATCGTTGGTAAGTGTAACCCAGCATTTAACCTTGTAAAGAGAATCATGCGTAGTTACAGCTAAATTCACAAGTTGATTAAACTTGTATATAAAACTACCACCTACAGGAATAGGCGTACTTATTGTTTCGGTAACAACCACAGTTCCACCTAATTTCTGATAACTGGCCGTTAAACCACCGGTTATAGGCAATGCACCCTGATTTACTATTAAAACCTTTACTGTATCGGTAGTTAAACCGCAACCTTCGGTAACAGGATATGCCAATGCCAATTGAGCATCATACAATGGTGTACCAAAGAAATTCTTACAGGTTGAATTGTTAAATGTATTGATATCTCCGGCCAATGTGGTATAAGCACATATATTATTGTTGCCGGCAGGAACTACCATGTTAGTCGGGAAAGTTACCGAATCAGAGTTCATTGACAGAATAGAAGTTGTAGGTGTATAAGTAAAACTTACAGCAGTTCCACCGTTTAACACATAACTGACAACAACCGATGTAATAGGATCTGTTCCAAAGTTTTTAATAGCAACTTTCACAGGGAAAGAACTAGCTTCGGTTTCAACTGAATTTGGACGGCTGATAAAAGTAACACCAGCATCGTGTTGCAACAAAGGAACTTCGTCGGCACCAATGGTAGGATGCACTGCATCTCTTGTAAATCCATCGATATCATCGGTGATTCCGGGAATAGGTGTAGCCATTGTACTTAAAATGGTTGATAGTAAATGCAAATCACTAGCAGATGTATAAGTAGGATCTAAAGAAACTGAATTGGCATCTTTTGAACTTGCTAATTTCCAGTCAGCCAGGGTATTTACAGTTGCACCCCAATAACCAAATACAGGACCTGTAGTATATAAATCATTGTAATCGGAAGTATTGATTGCTGCAGGAGTACTAATATAAGCAACCTGACCACCCCCTGTATTAGATAAGATATTATTTACAAAGTTGATATTTGTTCCGCCATATTGATACAATGCCCTACCATAAGTTGGAGATGCAACAGCTATACTTACTGAATTATAATATATATCCTGATAATTAGAAGAATATACATACAAACCATAATTTGTTGAAGAAGTGGATGCACCTGAAAGCGCAATCATATTATTGGCAACCAAACCATGAGCAGTAGCAGTTGCTGTCATATAATATACATATATCCCATATTGTGTACCAGGGTTATTTAAAATTATTTTATTCTTTAGAATCTGACAAGCATTCTGGTTATAATAAGTATAAATTCCAGTCATATAAGTATACGTTGAAGATGAATTGAATTCATTCCCAATAATCTGTACCGAATCCTGGTAGTATGAATAAATACCATAAGAATAGAAATTCATCATTTTATTATACAAGAATTTATTCCCTGGTTTTAATGAAGTAGAACTACTGCCATAATTGTATATAGCATAATAGCCATTCAAAATCAAATTATTCTGATAGGTATTAAAACAGGAAGCTGTACCATAATCATAAATTCCATACATGGAGTAATTGGCACCTGATGGCATTTCGATTGCACAATTTGAAATGATATTATTGGTTGCGGTATTTCTGGTTTCAACACCAATTCCATAAGTAGCTCCAATTGCTCGAATTGTAATTCTTTTGAATGTTACATATTTTGCACTATCGAGCAACAAAGTATAATAATTAGAGGAAGCTGTTGCAGCAAATTGTAATTTCACTTTTGTACTATCGTTGCTCAATGAACGGAAAGTAATGTTATTGACAGCAGAAACACCCATAATCAGAGGAATCCTCACTTGTTCGTTATAAGTACCGGTATCAACCAAGAAAGTAACAGGACCGCATACGCCGGCAACTCTTAAGTTATTTACAGCAGCGTTGAAATTAGGGAAATTATGGAAATTACCACCGGTTGTATCACCGATTGTATAATTGCCATTCAAACAAGCAGTAAAACAAACAGAATGCAAAGTATCATTAGACCCTGTACTGTCAATGGCAGCACCATTGGGATGTATTGTCCATGCTTTGATACAATACAAACCGCCGCTAAATATTTCATTGGCAATAGTTATCGTAGAATCTGAATTACTTGGAATATTTCCTGTAAAACTGTAATTAGTCTTAGCTACACCATTTAAAGACCATTGAACAGTGGCAGATGTTAAGTGAGCTTGTCCAAAGTTCTTAATTTTAACTTTGATAGGTGTAGAAACACCGGAAGGAGTAGATCCAACAGGATTAACCAAGGCCGTAACACCGGCATCATTCATAGGAGGAGGACTAACTGTAACAATTACAGGTATTCTTGTACTTGCACATCCTGGAATTGTTCCGTCTAATTTCATATTAGGACGTTGGTTAAGAGTAGTATATGTTGTTGTTGTTGCAGGGCAAACACCACCACCATCAGAACGATGATTAAGGGTAGAAGCAAAAGAAGTTGCAGTTTGGTTAACAATACCATTGGTGGTATAAGACATTGCTCCTGCATAATTGTCGAAGCAATTTTCAATTATAATATTACTTATACCATTCCATATAAATGGAGTAGTAAATGTATAAATATTCCAACCGACTGTTGGCATTAAAGATGCATTGCTATATACCTGTGTCAAGCCAGTTTCAAAAGTTGTAGTCATTGCTGCCAATGCAGTAGGACCAATTTTAATGGTATAATTTACGAGTGCAGCACCGGGAGCAGTAACTAAATCAAAACCAACAGAATTAATAGGGCCAGCCTGAAATCCAAGTGCATTTAACTCAGCTGCAGTAATTAAATATTGTTCTTTTGAACCTGTATAATACTGTCCATAAGGTGATGGATATCCACTTGTAGTATTTTGTAAAGTACCATTACCTATTACTCCATTCGCTGAAAAAGAAGTATTGGCTTCAACATAGAAAGTATCTGTAACATACATAAAGAAAGGAGTTGTAAATGGAGAACCCTCTCCTATTTTAACACCTCCGGTGAGTTGATCGTACCAGTTAATATTAGTTCCGGGTGCTGTGGCAGTTAAAGTTGCCATTGAACCATTGAAAATACTTACATTATTTGCAGTGGGTGATGAAGGAGTATAACGTGAAAAAATCGAGTCCTTTACAAGGGTATCGTTCGCATTATAGGCATCACCAGGAGTATTCACAACAGCTGTTACTTTAATATAACGATCACCTACAGGAGCTACAAAATTAGCCAGTGTAGTAAATGTATAAGTAGCTGTATCAAATGGTTTAATAATAATATTGATAGGTTCAGGTGTAATAAATGTACCGTTATCCAGTTTGTATTTAACCGTACAATTGCTACTCTTTAAGGTATCAATATAACTGTGGTTAAATATTTTAACTGAAATAGGCACATTATATAAACCGCAACCTGTTGGTGCAATTATTTTAGAAAGACCGGCTTCATGCGCATATGAAAGTACATTGGCAATTACAGGAACTCTTGAACTTTCGCAACCCGGAACCATTCCTATTAACTTTATATTTGGTCTTGAAGTAGATACAGTTGCTGAGGGGGAAGATGTCCAATACGAAGAGTTATTGGTGGATGAATACCCATAAACAACAGAATTATTTGTTGTAGTAGTGTAATATGTAGCGGCATTAGCATTACCATAAGCCTCTGTTTGACGGATATCAATAATAACATTAGAAATTCCATCCCAAATATAAGAGGTTGAAAATGGAAAAGTATTCCAACCGATAACACCACTTACAGTGGTAGGTCCGTAAACATTTGTAAGATTTGCTGACGTAAATCCAGTTAATGCACCGTTTAAAGTTGATCCAACTTTAATAGTATAATCTGATGCAAAAAAATTAGCATCTGGCATAGTAGAAGTTTCTAAAGCAATTGAAGAAATCGCACCAGCTTGAATACCCATAGCATTCAACTCTGTTTTAGTAAATAAAAATTGCTGCCATGTTTGATACCAATAATTTCCAAAAGCGGTTGGATAACCATATGTGGATGTTAAAGAAGTGCCTGTTCCAATTGTTGCAGAAGCTGAATAATCAGTTTTAGCAGCTACATAAAAAGTATCGGTAGCCAATAAAACAGGAGTCGTAAACGTTGGGCCCATATGTAAAATTGTAGTGCTGGTTGGAGTATGAAACCAGGCTGTAGGTCTATTGGAAACAGCGGTTAAAAGAGCTGTACTTGAATAAAATACGGTTGCTCCTGTAGCAGTAGGTGGAGCAGGTGTAAACATAGAAGAAACCGTTAGTACATTACTACTATCGTTAGAGTGGGCAAAATCTCCGGTTAAATCGGTCCAGGCTCTGATTTTATAAGAGGTATCAGCAAGCGTAACTGGATTAACAGCAATGTTTGCTTTGGTTGTAAATATATAATGAATGGTATCACCGGGATTGAAACTACGGTTTACCAATTCGGTAACAATAGCATTTGAGCTGTCAATTTTATAGTGAGCAGTCACTGTATTGCTTAAAATAGCGGCACTTCCAACATTTTTAATCACAACCACAACATCTTCAGCTGAAGAAACACCACAACCGCCAACAGGTTTTAAGATTGTAATGAGGGCTGCATCCTGTGCTGGTGGCAAAAATTCGTCAGCACCAATACAAGGAGGATTCATACGGGGAGCCCCATCAATATCAGTAGTAACTTCAGCCAGATTTTTTCCCATACCCGTTAATAAACCATTAAAAGTATGCAAATTGGTTAAGCTTAAGAAAAACGGATTAACTGATATTGAGTTAGAATCTTTTAAACTTGCAGCTACTAAACTTGACATAGAATTATATGCTGTTGTATTCCAATAGCCAAAGGTAGTTCCTGTAGAATAATAGTTGTTATAATTACATTCGGCCACCGAAGAGGCACCTTCTACATGAATAGTAAACATATTACCTTGTAAATTATTATTTTTCAAAATAATACCAGAACTTGTACTTACAATATTGATAGCTCTTGTATCTGTTGCATTGCTACCGTTTGTTATAACAGAGTTGGCATATACTTTAAACTTCACAACTGTATTTAAACGAATACCATACGCATAATTGCTGCCATTCAAAAGGCTTACAAAGTTATTGGCAATTAAACACATTGTTGAATCAGTAGAAGTACAGTTTTCAGCTAAAATACCGTACATATTGGTTCCACCGGTCATAATTACCGTATTTTTAGTAACCATATTCAGCACATTGGCATTCAATAAATAAATACCAAATTTACTGCTTGAATTGGTAACTGAAGAATTTACTGTATTGGAATCAATCATTGTAGAATCTATGTATTGAGCATAAATCCCATATAAAAAAGATTCATTGATATTATTATTTTTAATAACCGTGTTTTTTAATGTTGTCGTAGCAGTTCCTTTTATAGAAATAGCATAAGCACCACTATAGAAATAGTTGCCCTGTATCAGGTTATTTTTACTTGGAATTGTAGTGCCTTCAATACTGATTGAAGTTTGGGAAGCCAATGAACCGGAAATGCCTGCAAAATAGTTGCCGATAAATTTATTATAGGTAGAACCTGCAGTAATGACAACAGCTGCTGAATTCGTTGGATCGGCCGGGGCAAATTTAATATTTTTAAAAGTAATATAACTGGCTCCGTTTAATTTTACAATCCAGTTAGCTGCTGCAGTAGAAGTATGGTTCATAATTACCGATGTACTGTCGTTGTTAGCTGCTTTGAAAGTAATTGTATTGATGGCAGAAGTTCCGACAATCATAGGTATCGTTAGCTGGTCATTATAAGTACCGGCATTGATATTAAAAACAACCGGACCGCTGATACCGCATTGAGACAAACCGACAAAAACATCTGCAAATGTTGCGAAGTTTGCACCTGTTCCGCCAACGGTATATGTTCCGTTCATTGGACCTGCACAAGCATAAAATGAATAGCTTGCAGTATCATTCAAAAAGTTTTGATCAATACTGTCGTTTGGAAAATCTGTCCATACTTTTAATGCATGAATTCCAACCGCCAAATTCAAATTAGTAACGGTATAATTAAAAGTAGAATCTTTTACTAATCCAGGATGCGTCCATGCTGAAAGTTGAGGTAAACCTCCGTCTATCGTATAATAGATGTTGGCTTTTTTCAAAGAATCAGAAGTAAAGTTTTTAATTTTAACATTCACAGGAAATGCAGTTCCGGCAATTACACTGGATGTTGGATTTGTAATTTGTGATATACCTGCATCAGGTGTAGGTAAAGGACTTACAACAAAACCTAGTGTAATATTGGGTCTTTGTGCATTAAGAGAGCCATTTGTTGAAGCGCTTGATGCAAAATACTGATGAGCCCCTGTAGTACCAGATGTATAATTAAAAGAAGGAGATGCTGTAGCACCCGTTCCACCATAATTGGCTTCACACAATACCATTAAATTACCGGAACTATAGTTAAAAGGACTGGTAAGGTTAATCGTATTCCAGCCAGTCGTCAAAAATGTTTGTGTACCATCATAAACCAAAACAGCGCCTGTGGTCAAATTTGCCCAGTTATCAGCAACCATTACAGTAGAAGTAGTCTGTTTGATGTATATTTTTATTGGAATAGCAATGGCAGCCTGAGCTGTAGAAACATTCCACTTTAATTGAGTAATTAATCCGAATCGGTTAATAGCAGAAGCTAGATAAATAGCAGCACTTTTAGTATAATCGGCATTTGACTTAAAAGGATATTGTTGATTGGTAGTTCCGGCACCAACAACAACAGGGCCACCGGCATTATATTTTGTATAAAAAGCATAATAGCCTGTAGAAGAAGGTTTGTATGCCAGATTATGAGCACCCGAAGCATCTCTTGCAGTTACATTATAGGTAACAGTTCTGCCATAACCTACATAAGGAATTCCTGCAGTATACAAACTATCAACAGTAAGTGACTTAACCATACCCAATTGTATGGAAGGACCGCTTCCTACCTTGTAAGTAACATACGCAGTATCAATTCCAGAAGCATCTTTTATAAAAGCAGAAACATAATAAGGACCACCATAATAAACAGTATCCATAGGGTAAGCAATCATTGAAATTGTAGGAGGATAAAGCTCAGAAGGAGCTGCTGTAACTTTAATATCGTCTAATAACCAGCCATATCTGCCTGCGCCTGAAGGATTTCCGCTACAGTTATATTTGAATCTGATTTTAACGTTGGCCTGAT
>CAZCBG010000119.1:0-8159 GCA_964496885.1 uncultured Bacteroides sp.
TAGAGCATCAGTTTGTGGTTCTGAAAGTCGTGGGTTCGAATCCCATCATCTACCCAAAAGCGATTTAACTTACTTTAAATCAATAACTTACAATAGACAATTTTTTTCACACTTTTGGGAAAATTGTCTATTGTTGGTTTAAAAAGCTACATTTCTTCTTATTTTGCGTGTTGGGGAACACTACAAAATAAAGAGTTATGAGAAAAAAACTAGCAACAATACCTGTAGTAAAGGTATGTAGAGGGACATGGTTCCTCTACTTTTCAGTCAGAGACCACAAGACAGGAAAGATGAAACCCTATAAAATCTATAGAGGATTTACAGAAAAAATAGACAATAATGAGCGGGAACGCTACGGAGAAGAGCTAAAGCAGCTTTATTTAGAGAAGCTTAAAGCCGGTTGGTCTCCCCTAGATGATGAGGATAATGTAATTTACTCCGACCAATTACAATATCAAAATTTTACAGAAAGGTTTAAAAAACTCAGATCAGCAAGTAAAAATACCCGTTTTTACCTTAATGAATATATTGATGTAAAATCCCTAGGATTAAAACCAAGAAGTATTTCTACCTATAAAAGCAAACTTCGGATTTTTTGTAACTGGCTCGATTTTAAAGGATTTGAAGATTTTAATGTTTCTGAAATCAATAATAAAATAATCCTTGAATTTTTTAAATTTCTGATATCAGATCGTAAACTCGATAAAATCAGTATCGAAAAATATGAACAAATTTTAAAAGATTATTTTCAATACCTGAAGAAAAAAGATAAAATTTCACTAAACCCGGTATTTGATATTGTTAAGCCACCTAAAATAAAGGATATGGCAGCAAGACCAATTACTCAAAGAGATCTGAAAAAGTTACTTGATTTAATTGAAGTGCAAGATACTCAACTTTTTTTAGCTTGTATGTTTCAATATTACCTTGCTTTACGACCCGGACAAGAATTAAGATTTTTAAAAATAAAAGATATTGATTTGTACAATAACAAGGTTACTGTTACCGAAGAATCAGCAAAGACTAACCGAAGAATTATTGATATGTCTGTAGATTTAGTTGAAATCTGCCATCAGTTTAATTTACAATCTTCCAATTCGGAATTTTATGTTTTTGGCAGATTACGGGTGCCGGGTACTGAAACTCTAGGGAATAATACCTTAAGAAATCGTTTTAATAAATACCGCGATGAATTAAATCTTCCGAAAACTTATAAATTCTACAGCATGAAGCATACCGGTGGAGGAAAATTGTTGGAATCTGGACGTTCATTAGAAGAGCTGCGTTCCCATTTTGGCCATACGTCTATTCTATCAACAGACCATTATGTGAAAAGGCACTTTGGAAACCGAAATCAAAATATTATCAATAATTTCCCTAAACCTTTTTAATAGAAAAGGTCTTAATGTTTATGTATGATAACTTTATTCTGGCTAAACTTTGAATAGCTATTAATTCAATTAAAACCACCTGTAATGGGTGGTTTTTTTAATATTTTTTTTGCATGTTAATTAATTAATAGTAAGTTTGTTGTTTATAATTAATTATAAATTAATATTTAAATATTTAAATAATATGGCAAATATAGATTATAATACCATTTTAAATACTCAACAGAGTCTTAAATTAAATCAACTAAGTCTTATTAATAAAGCTATTTTTATTGAAGCTGTAAAACAAAATCAAGAATTAAAAAATTTACAGGGTCAAATTAAACAAGCAAACGATATTAATAAAAAGATTTTACAGAATCAACTTGATGAAAAATTAAAGAAAGAACAACAAAAGTTTTATAAGGAGTTATCTTTTGTTTGTTTTAATGTAGTAAATGAGATAGATAATGTAAAAAATGGTTTAGCTCATTATTTTTTGGGTCAAAAATATTTTGATAATATTATAGAAAGTACAAAAGTTGCTCAAAATAATCTGGAAGATATCCAAGATAAAATATTTACTAAAGATATTTTACATAAGATTGATAACAATAAGGAGAAAATGAAAGAAAATGAAAACGACTTTAAATCTTCTAAATTAGCGTTGTTCCAAAATTTTCAAGAAGATTATAATGCAATAAAGAACGATTTAGTTTTAGAAGAAAATTTTCTTAATAAGCTGAATAGTAATTTATATGATTTAAAAAATGACAAAAACGCTTTAAAGAAACCACCCAAAAAACCAGGAAAAATAACAATTTTAACAATACTTGGACTAATTGTAACTTCAATAATATCCTTTCTAGTTATCCCTCAGATTAATTCACCTTTTTTTAAAATAATTTTATTTATTATTTTTTGTGTATTGCTAATAACTGGAATTGTATTTACTTATTATTATTTTAGATATGGGCCTAATAAACTAATTGAAGATTGGGAAATTAAAGTAGCTAATATAGAAGAAAAGAACCCTATAAATAAACAGAAACAAATTATTGAATTGCAAATCAAAGAAAGGGAAGGAATAATTAAAGAAATTAAAAATAAACTTGAGAAACATAATATTTTTGAATTTATAAAGGATCCTCTTATCAGTGAATTAAATGTATTTAATAAAGATAATGAAATAGCTGAAATTGAGAATTCTTTTAAGAAAAAATACAATGAAGCTTTTAATGAAAATTCTGCTGCTGAAGATACGAGTTTGGATTTAGTAAAATCTTTATGCGCAAAAGGTCAAAAGCTTGCTGCTATGAAAGAATATAAAGAAATAAAAGATGTAGGCTTAGCTGAAGCAAAAGAATTTGTTGATAATTATTGTAAACAAATGAATTACTAAAATAAAATGGACAGACCAAATTTATTTAAGTTTGCACCTAGTGAATTAAGTCAGGATGCTTTTATTTGTTGGCTATTGTCATGGGCAACTCCAGAATTAAAAATTAACGATGATAAACTTCATTCGGTTGCATTGCTTTTATTTGATGAATTTTTTAATCTATCCAAATTCGAAAAACCACAAATCGAAACTATCCATATTAGTAGGCAAGTAGAAAGTATAGATATATTAGTAGAAATAAATAAAAATACTGACCAAAAATTTGCAATTATTATTGAAGATAAGACAGATACATCTGATCATCATGAACAATTACAAAGATATTATCATTATGTAAATGAAAAATTAGAATATTCAGAAAATCAAATTATCCCAATTTACTTTAAAACAGGTTTTGAATCTATATTTAAACTAACAGGAATATATTATAAATATTATGGTGATAAATTCCTAAAAGTATTACAAAAAGGGATAGAAATGGGTATTAAAAATTCTATATTTGCTGATTTTGTTGATTATTTAAATGAATTGCAAAATTCCATAGTCGGATTTGAGATTAAAGATAAATGGGGTTCAAATGATTGGAAAGGATTCTATTTGGGATTACAAAATAGAATGAGAAACATAAACACGAATTGGCATTATGTCCCAAATGCAAATAATGGATTTTATGCTTTCTATTGGAATATTATTCCATTTTCAAATGAGAAAGGACATGTTTTTATACAATTAGAACAAGAAACTTTATGTTATAAAATAAGAGTAGATGAAAAAAACAAACAATCTTTATTTAGAAATAAATGGTCTGATATTATTTTAAAAGTAGGAAAAGAAAATGGGGTAGAGATTAGACGCCCTAAACGTTTTGGACAAGGACTACATATGACTTTTGGTTTTGTATCTGATTATCGAGTTTTTTCAAATGGACAATTAGATTGGGTTTTAACAATTGAAAAAATTAAAGAAGCAGAAAGAGTATTAAATATAGCTGCAAATAATCAAATTTGAGAAAAATTATTATATATTATCGTTTAAATAAAAAGTTAAAAGTTTACTTACCTATTCTCGCCAATTCCTTCAATGTGCTCATTTCATTGTCAAATCTGGTTAATTCATCTCTGACAATTCTTGCTTTCCTATTATCAGGATTACTCAGATATTTATTCAAGGTTCTGGTTTCTTCAATATTGATTTTTTGATGTTCAATCATAAGCATAAGTAATCTTTCTTGATTTTCAGTATTAATATGGATATCAGGACCGGAATTTGTGGATTGATATTTACTGTTGATGGCATTTTGCATACCCTGAAAATTAGGAATCGTGGGCATGGCATACGTTTTATTCCCTCTTTGATAATTTTCCAGCCAACTGATAACAGGTGCTGTTTTTTGATCTTTTAATAAATTATTGGATGCAACCCATTCTCTGCCTTTTTCACCTGCAATACTGATACCATCTGTATAACCACCTTCAGCTAATTCCGGCAATGGTGCAGAAACTGCAACAGCTAGTTGTGTTGCACCCATAGCGGCAACAATTGCAGCTAACGGAAGTGAAAAGAATCCTAGACCTTTTGCCAGGGTTTGCATTACAGCTACTGCAGTACTCGTAATAATTTCAAAGATTGACAATGTTTTTTGACGCTTTGCCTGGTCATAAGCCATTTGTTTTTGCCGTTGTTCAGTTTCTGCATCTATTACCGCTACCTTATCGTCATATTGTTGTTGTGAAATTAAACCTGATTTCAATTGTTTGTCAAGAAGGCTCTTTTTCTTATCCTGTGATTTTTTAAAACCATTGAATTGAGTTTGTTCTGAATTGGATTGAGCCTGTAATAAATTTCCCCAGATTGAACCTATACCAGAAATCATTTCCGTTATAGCCTCGAATTTCTCCCGGGCTTTATCGGTATTAAAAAGCTTCTCAAAAAAGTCTTTTTTACCGCTTTCTTTCTTATCTCCATCTAGCTGTGTCACTAATTTATTAGCCAATTCGGTTTCTAAATCAAGCACATCCAAATTGTATTTTTTTCTGAGCTCTATCAGTAATTTTAACTGAGCAATGTCCGCATTTTCAATTGAATCCTCATATTGTTTTTTTGTTATTAATCCTTTAATGTAATCTTCTTTAATGGCATTAGATTTTAGAACAGCAGCTTCTTTTAATTTGTCTTCCAGCAGTTTCCTTTCTTCCTCTGTATTTTTCTTTATTTCAGCTATGTATTCTTCAGCATCTTTATTTTCCAGTTCACTTCTTTTTGCAAATTGATTTTGATGTACTTGCATAATTTCATCACTCCACATTTGGTCTAATTCAAGCAAAGCAGCATTTGTTTTTTGAGTTTCTGTAATTTTATCAGCATCAGAAATTTTATCATTGGCATTGATCTCTTTGAGATGTTCCCTGGCTTTTACTATTAATTCTTCATATTTCACATCCACCTGGCGAAGTTCTTTTTCATTGGCTTCCATTAATGATTGTAATCTTTCCTCACGCAATTTTTTCATTTCTTTTTCAAAAGACTCCATTGCTTTTGTATCTGTGGTTTCAGGAGCAGTATATTCACCACCATTGTTTTTTCTATCTTCTTTAGGCTTTATATTCATCTTGGCCATGATATCTGAAGTAAGCAAATCCAATTTCTTTGTTCTTTCTTCAAGGGTTTTTGCAATTGAATTTGAAACAGAAATTACCATTTGCATATTGGCAATTTGATTTTCATAGACCTTTCCCATCATAGGATCAGAATTGGATTTTGCATTGGCATTTAACTCATCAAGCCTCTCCTGGGCTTTTATTAAATCGCGTTGATTATCAACAGCACGTTTGGTAATTTCTTCACGCTCTGCAGCAGTTGCGGCAAGCATTATTTTTTGTTTGTATTGCTCATTCACCATTTTTAATTGTTCAGCCAATTGAGAATTGGTGACATTTTCTTTACTGAGTTTTCCTAAAAAGTCGGGATAATTTTCAACCAATAGATCTAACAATCTTTTTCTTTCGGTACTCCCATCATTTAAAGAAGTTATTGATTTGATCAATAAATTAATGCCTGCCTGTTCCTGCATGATTGGACTTGTAGCTTCCAAAATTGCAGATTTTATTTTTTGTTGTGCTTCAGATGCTTCTTCTGTTTTTGATTTAAACATCATATATGCAGCAGCTGCTGCACTCACTACCCCAACTATTAACCCAATGCCACTTGTGCTCAAAGTGGCATTAAAAACCCTCATAGCTTGTGTAGCTCCAACAATATTCCCGGCTAACAACATTTGAGCAGCAGCGAAAAGTTGTGTAACAGCTATTGAAGCAGTTTCTGCCATAGCTTTTGCCTTGGTTGCAATGGTGTTTAACAGGGTTGATTCCGTATTTTTAGTGGTCCACCATGCAGATAATTTAGCTGCAGCAGTATAACTAACATAACTTACAACTGTTACACCGATTATTTTACTTAAAAAAAGCAATGATTCAGCATTGCGTTTCAGCCATTTTGTAAAATCGGCGAACCCAACAACAATAGCTGCAATGACAGGAGAAATCTTTTGATCTATACCCATAAAAAAGCCATTGATATCTTTACCGGCTTTCGCCATTATTCCTGCAAAATTGTTGTTTTTAAGATTAAATTCGTTCATGACGGAATCTGTACTTTGCAAAGCTTTTCCTGCTAAACTTACTTTTTCATTGGTCATGCCAACATTTGCAGAAAGTTTCATAAAAACTTCCGATGCTCCGGCTCCATCCACTTCCAAATCTTTTATAATTGCGGACAATGCGGTTGCACTTGTACCACCTTTTCTGCTACCTTCTACAACTTTTATAAATGCAGCGTACAGATCAGTATTTACCAATTTGGTAAATGATTGTATGTCGATACCGGCAATTTTGGCAAAAGATTGAGTATCTGTTGTCATTTTTTTCAAAATCCTTCCCATTGCGGTTCCGCCTCTTTCCTCAGAAATATTCAATTCCTGAAATGTTGCTGCCAGTCCCATAACCTGAGCACTTGTCAATCCCAATGGAATGCCAATCGATCCGATTCTGTTTGATAAATTAGCTACAACAGGAGCCGTAGCAAATCCGGCAGCTCCCAGTTCATTCAATGCATTCCCGATTTTCAACAAATCCTGATCCACAGCATCGGACTTCATATCGGTAAGAACATTTCTAAGCTTACCAACGGTTGATGCCACTACTTCAGCACCTCCAACAATCTCATCACCCAATGCAACATTTATTTTATCCACTGCATCGGTAAAACCTGCAACTTTTTCTTTTTCTATTCCTAACTGTCCGGCTACAATGGCAATGTTTCTTAATTCTGAAACAGCAGTTCGTGTATCAATTTTCTTTAAAGATTTATTCAAGGTTTGAACTTCTTCTTCAGTCATTCCGGTGGTTTTTCGGATATCTGCAAATTGATCTGAAAGATCAGATGCACCTTTAATCATGCCTCCAAAGAATCCGGCTGCTGCAGTAGATAAAGTAGTTAAAATATTACCTGCCAATACACCAACACCAGTTGTAATAATATTTGCTTTCATTTTGTCCCAGGCGGTAGCAGTCTGACCAATAGCAGCACTATGTTCAGTTAAAATTGATTTTAATTTTTTAATTTCTGCAGCTTTTTTGTTGTAATCGTCTGAACCAACAGAACATTGTTTTATTTCTCTGTTCAAACGACTAAAGGCAGCCTGAACACCACCTATTTTATCTTCAACTTCTTTTCCATTGACGAAAATGTTGATACGACGGTTTGTTCCTGAGGCCATTTTTTTAGTTATTGGTTATTGGGTTATAAGTTATTTTGCAATTTTTAAGCGGGTTACAGCATCATTATTGATAAGGTATTTATCACCATAATATTCTGCAATTAAATCGGCAAAAGTTTCAACTATTTCCGGCAATTCAGCATCGAACCAGTCAATAGGTTTTCTATTGATTGTACCACCACCAATCATAGTAAAAACTCCTTTGTCTTTTTTCCCTTTGGTTTTTCTGTGTCTGTCGGTTCTCATACCTCTTACAACTCCAAATGGAGTATGAATATAGCCTTTTCCAACCCCATAAGCCATATCTATTCCATACTGATGAAATCCAAAAGAAGCTCTTTCTATCATTCCTCCACGTTTTGCCAATGAGGACGTAATGCTTGCAGCCAAAATACCAGATTGTCCGGACGACATCATACTCCTGATATTAGCTTTAAAAGTTGTTTTTGCATCACCTGCCCATCTGGCAGAACGAAATAAAAACTGAGCATCGTTGATTAATACACCATCTATTTCTGTAAATTGTTCTATCATAATTCAATGCCTCCTTCTTTTAAAGCAGTAATTTCAGTTTCAATGAATCCTCCGGATACAGGTATTATAAAACTCATGG
>CAZCBG010000120.1:0-8028 GCA_964496885.1 uncultured Bacteroides sp.
GTTTCCTTTTCGCGGTAATAAACAGGTAACCTGGCATTGATGTCCATTTGTTTGCTGTTCAGTGTTTTTATTTCGACCAAAATTTTCTTGTTTGGCAATTCGCAATTCGCTTTCCCAAAGCCAGTCATTGATTTAATCATAACAAAATTGATATTATTTTGAATGACAAAGATACACTTTTTTGCTGAGTGCTAAATACATAAAAAATTGTTAAATGAATGCATGTAAGAAAAATAAAAAAATACAGAAATTAATGTATATTTGCCAAATAGAATAGCAAGAACTCATTAAATAAAGAACCCATTTAAATATTTTAATTAACACCTATCGGTATGAAAAAAGCAATGTATATTTTAACATTATCTGTATTGTTCGTTTTAAATTCATCTTTATGCAACGGGCAGTTGTTTTATACTTTTAATAAAGATTTAATGAAAAAAGAGTTAGAGAATCTTAAAAATTCTACACTTTATGTTGTTATTGACGAGGCTGCAAATGATAAAAATGCTGAATATGCTAAAATATTTGAAGAAAATTGGAAGTATTCAAAAGTAGTAATTATTGCACCAAAAGAAATGCCTAATTATCTTAAAGAAGGGAATTTCTTTTTTACCTTAATATTAACCTACGATATTGGTTTCGATTTTGAAAAACCAGCTGCATTTCAGAGTTTTAGTTATAAATTATGGACTCCGGATGTAGATAATTTAAAGAAGATGAAAAAGAAAATTGCATCTGGAAAGGATATAAATTTTTCTCAACTTGCTACGCCTCTTGCAAACATCAATTTAATCTTCGATAAATCAGAATCTTTTACGGTAGAAGATGTGATGAATGGAGAATATTTTGGCAATGGATACCCTTTGTATTGTGGTACTGGTATTTTTAAAAATTATTTGCAGGGGTTTCAAACTTTTTTAAAAACGAACGGAGACTTTTCTATGACAGTGTGTAACAAAGCTGAAATTAAAAAATTAAAAAAAGGAATATTATACGTTCCATCTTCATTACTAGTTGACAATTCGGGGATAACTTTCAGTAATTATAAGAAAAACAAAAAGCCAGTTTTAGATGCTGAAGAAATTTTTGCAGATTACCCAGGTAAATATAAAGTAATAAGTATAAAAGAGTTGAATGAAAAAATTATAAATAATGATGAACCTATATATTATATTTCAAAACCTAATACAAATATTTTAGTTGTAACAAATAGTCAAACAGGCGAATTGATTTTTCAGCATACATTTAATGAATCTTTGGATAAGCTAGTAAAAAGAAATTTAAAGAAATTAATAAATAGTTTAGAAGATGAAAAATAAAAAAAACTAAAAAGTTTCAGAAATTACGCTTCAACTCTAATTTTTATATCCATTTGATAAGTAAATAAATTTATTATTTTCGCTTGCACCCACTATTAGAGGTAAATTAATTGCTGATTTTGAATGATAAAGAAATGTTTTTATTTGTAAAATCAGGTTCATATGTTATTATTACTATTATTTATTGGCCACATTGCTGCTCCCTATTTATAGGGAAAATTACTCACATGATAATTTATTTTAAATGTGCTTGTGAACTTCATTTCGTCATATAACATTATTATCGGGTTTTTTGAATATTATTTTTAGGGTTATTTCATTATTTCATACTATCTCTAAAAAAATTGTAGTTTTGTAATTGTAAATTTATCATTTGCTATCCTTGTATGATTAAAAATGCTGCATTATTTGATTCTAATTCTTTGCTCTTCGAATCAATGTTAAAAGACATAGAAGCAGCAACTACCTATATTTATCTGGAGACTTATCGATTGAACGATGATGCAGTTGGTCAAAAATTCAGAGATGCATTGGCAGCTAAATCTAAACAGGGTGTTATTGTAAAAATTCTGGTTGATTCATGGGGGACATCAGTATCTTCATCATTTTTTACCCCCATACTTAAAAATGGAGGCTATGTTAGGTATTTTAAAAAGTTTAAATTTTTCTTTGATCTCTTTACCAAGAATCACCGCCGTAATCATCGGAAATTATTATTAATTGACAATAGAATTACTTACATCGGATCCTCCAATTTTTCTGTATACAGCCTTGCATGGCGCGAATCGGTACTGAAAATAGAGGGAGATATTACCCTTTATTTTAGAAAAACATTCAAAGAAAGTTATAACATTTATCAAAAATACAATTTTAATAAATTTGCCTTTAAGAAAAATATTCACATAGGTGATTACAAAATTATTCAGGATATTCCTTCTATTTATTTTCAACGCATACGAAAAGAATATACAAAATTAATCAACCAGGCAAAAAATGAAATCCTTATAGAAACACCTTATTTTCTTCCCGGTTATAAGTTGCGTAAAGCCCTTATGGATGCTGGTGAAAGAGGAGTGGATGTTAAAATATTGGTCCCTAAACATTCGGATGTTAAATTAGTAGATCTTTTGCGAAACAAATACCTTGGAATGTATTATAAAAAGAGTGTAAAAGTGCTTTTTTATACACCTAACAATCTGCATGCTAAATGTTTATTGATTGACAATGAAATTTTTTCAATAGGCTCTCCTAATATTGATTACCGGAGTTTTCGATATCAGTATGAAATAGCCCTGGTGGGAACGAATGATAGAATCATCCAGAAAATCAGAAAGCACATTATGGAAACGATGCTGGATTGTGAAGCTTTTGATTATGAAAAATGGCTCACCCGGCCTTTTCTTGAAAAGGCTTTTGAATGGTTGATGCTGCCTTTAAGGTATTTGATGTAATCAAATAAATTAAGATTGTGAAATAAATAAAGCCCTGGAAATTTTCTTTTTACAGGGCTTTACAAAATATTAGTTTTGGGTATTATCTTTTGATACGATCGTCTCTTCTTTCTTTAATTTCCTTGAGTAAAAACTTTTTAAAATCTCTTTCGGCCTGGTAAAGTTTCAGGAGTTTTTTGGGAGGCAATACCTTTTTGAATTCGATATGGTATTTTTTGCGTAAATCTAATAGTTGCTGAGCGTGAATAATTTGATTGTCAGCCATGTCTATAGCTTCTTTATCAGAAATGGTTTCAGGGTTTACGTCTTTTTCTTCAATGTTATTCTTGCGGAATGATTTTTGCAGTTCTTCGTTCTTATCACTGAATTCGTTGTAAATTGGCCAAAATTGCTGTGCTTCTGTAGGCGTAAGTGCCAATGCATTGGTGATATAGGCTATTTTTTGAGCTTCAATCTTTTCTTTAAAATCTTTTTTTCCTTGGCCGTTTTGTGTAAGATTTCTTCCTGTGAACATTCTTCTTCTTTGTCCGTATTGGCCATAATTGGGCAAAGAGAATGAAATTACCAATAGCAAAATTGCTAGTTTGTAAAATAAAATATTTGGTTTCATAATGCTTGATTTATAGGTTTATAATTCGTTAAAAACATCGTTATTGTAGGCTGATTCAACTTCCTCAGAAACTTCATCTATAGTAGTTTGTAAGGGTTGATTGGCTATTTTGTTGATGTGATTCGTTGTCATTTCATTGGCAAGTGTTTCCACTAATAATGTTTCGTCGATTTTATCGATAGTAGTATTGTTTTCGTTTAATATTTCGTCCCAGTAAATGGTATTGTTTTGAGCCAATGCATGATTGGTTTTGTGTTGATGAATATAAACAAATGATATAATAAATATTACAACTAAAGAGGCTGCTACTGCATATTGAGGTTTTTGTAAAAAACTTAATAAATGCAGGGTTTTTCTTTCTGCTTTATTGTTTGAGATTTTTTGTTGAATTTTAGAATTCAACATATCAAAATATTCATCGGATGTATGAAAAGGATTGTTTTTCTTTATACCGGAGAGGGTAGGAGCGATCTCTTTTAATTCATTCAATATGTTTTCTGACTTATTCATTTTAAATTTCTTATGTTGTTTGGATAATATTTAATCAAAAAGGTTTAATCTTGTTTTACAAATTCTTCGATTTTTTTTGCAGCAATATGGTAACTTGCTTTCAATGCACCTACCGAAGTGCCTAGAATTTCAGACATTTCTTCGTATTTCATTTCTTCGTAATATCGCATATTAAAAACCAAACGTTGTTTCTCGGGCAGCGATAATATAGCTTTTTGTAATTTCAACTGAATTTCGTCTCCATTAAAAAATTGATTGTCTTTTAAAGTATTGGATAATTGTTTTTCAACATCTATAAAAGGCAAAAAGAATTTATTTCTTTTACTTTTTAAGAAAGCAAGGGCTTCGTTGGTAGCAATGCGATAGATCCATGTAAACAGTTGGGCATCTTCTCTAAAACTATCCAGGTTTTGGTAAATTTTTATAAAAGTGTTTTGTACCAAATCATCCGTATCGTCGTGGTCAATAACAATTCTCCGTATGTGATAGTAAATGGATTGCTGATATTTTTTTACCAATACGTTAAATGCATAATTTCGTGAGTTCATGTCACGAAAAGCAATTAATATATCTTGATCGGTATGCTCAGTCAATTTTTTGTGAGTTTTGGTAAATAGGATTTTAGGTTACAGACTTTTTTAGACTTTAGGTTGATAGGGTAAAAGTAATTCTAACTTCATTCCTAATTCGTAATTTCTAATTCCTAATTAAATGGTTTTGATAGCAAAAATAGGAAAAGGTTTAATGTAAACCAGCTACATTAAACCTTTACTTAAATTTATGATTGACAATCAGTGTTTTCTGCTTAAAACTTTTAATGCAGCTGCTACAATGGCAGCAGTTGTTAAGCCATATTTTTCCATCAGCTGTTCGGGTGTTCCGCTTTCGCCGAAAGAATCATTTACAGCCACCATCTCCATTGGAGTTGGCATTTGTAAACTTAGTAATTGAGCAATGCTATCGCCTAATCCACCATTCATCTGATGTTCTTCAGCTGAAACTACTGCTTTTGTCTTGTTTACCGAATTAAGAATGGATGTTTTATCAAGAGGTTTGATGGTATGAATATTGATAATTTCAGCGTTGATGCCTTTTCCTTCCAGAATTTCAGCTGCTTCAATCGCATGCCATACCAAATGACCGGTAGCGAAAATGCTAACATCTGTTCCTTCGTTCAGGATAATGGCTTTTCCAATTTCAAATTTTTGGAGAGGATCTGTAAAATTGGGTACTTTGGGACGTCCGAAACGTAGGTAAACAGGGCCTTCATAATCAGCTATAGCAAGGGTTGCCGCCTTGGTCTGGTTAAAATCGCAAGGATTGATCACACACATACCCGGTAACATTTTCATTAAGCCGATGTCTTCCAGTATCTGGTGGGTAGCTCCGTCTTCACCCAATGTAAGTCCTGCATGAGAAGCACATATTTTTACATTTTTTCCTGAGTAAGCAACCGATTGCCGAATCTGATCGTAGACTCTTCCTGTTGCAAAATTAGCAAAAGTACCTGCAAACGGAATCTTACCTCCTATGGTTAATCCGGCAGCAATGCCTATCATATTGGCTTCGGCTATACCTGTCTGGTAAAATCTTTCGGGAAACTCTTTTACAAAAGCATCCATTTTCAACGATCCGATTAAATCGGCGCAAAGTGCTACTACGTTTGGATTGCGTCTGCCTGCTTCGAGCAAACCTTCACCAAATCCTGAACGTGTATCATTAGAACCGCTGTTATTGTATTTTTTCATTGTAAATATTAATTTCTATATATGTTTACTGAGGTTGTTATTCCAGATTCTATTTTAAAATCTTTAGCAATGCTACTGATTGATTTTGAGGACATTTTACCTCTGAATACAACGCTGTAACTACCTGGTTGTAGTATTAGAGATTCAATGGTAGTATTGTCGTTCAGATTGTAAAGCCATTTCATTTTGTTATCTTCCATTACATACAGGCTCCCATATCCGTTCACAACAGTGTTGATTACAGCGATGCCGGGCATAGGGATTTCAATGGTAGTTGTATTGCTTTGCTTAATTTCAACATCTTTAATGATAAGCCTTGGTAAGCAAAGTACTTCAAGGTCATAACTGCCACAAAGGTATTTTTCGGTTTGATTGAAAAACTGAACATTCAAAGTCTCAGAACTGCCTTTTTTACGAACGATGCTCTGTAAGTTTTTGGTATTGATTGAATTTCCTCCCATCAATTTAAGTTTCAAATAGCCTTGAGGGGCATCTAATGCAATGATTGAATGCTTTCCCGGAATTAAAGAAATATTGTCTTTTTCAATAGGAGGAATTGTATGAACCACTAAATTGTATTTTACCAAAGGGTCTATTACCAATGTGTCAGGCAATCCACGATTATTTAAGGTGTGAATAAAATTATACTTAATCAAACCTGAAAAATTATCATAAAAAGTCATGTTGACATTGGTTTCGCTAGGTTTTCCCTGTTCATCCAATAAATTAACCTGAGCTGAAGTTGAGTTTAAAGCTTGTGAAATTACAACATTCAAGGCTTTGTTAAATTCTAATTCGCTGGTGGCATCAAAATAAGTACCTACACAATCGAAGCTTTCTTTAAAGTTTTTACCGATTCCGATAATAAAAGGTTTTAAGATGATGCCTTTTTTCTGTAATAATTGTGAAACAGCACAAGGATCACCTCCACATTCTTCCAATCCATCGGTGATTAAAATGACAATGTTCCTGCAATCATTACATGTAGGGAAATCATCTGCTGATTTTTCCAATGAATAGGCAATGGGTGTAGTTCCTCGTGGAACTAAACTTTTGAGTTTATTCTCTATTTTCTTATAATTGTTTTTCGAAAAGGGGATTTCAAGTTTGGTGTCATCGCAATCCTGAGGAGGGAAGTTTTTTTGATGTCCGTATACTCTAAAGGCCAATTCAAGGTTTTTTACATCTTTCAGACTGTCAAGCATATTTGACAATAATTTCTGCGCAATATTGATCTTGGTATCGCTTTGCCATCTTCCAAACATGCTTTGTGAACAATCAAAAATAAAGAGTATTCTTGTTAAAGGAGGAGGCATATCTGTTTCTTTATCTTTTAGCTTTTGTGCAAAAGATAGTGTAGATTGTAAAACCAAAACTAGAATAACAATAAACTTAATAAATGTTTTCAAATTGAATTATTTAGTGATTGTTCAGGGAAAATAATTAGTTAAGTACTTTAGACCCTAAAAAACTTAATAATCTCCCAATGTCTCGTCCAATTGAGTCATTGCATTTGCCAATTGTTCGTCGTTGGGAGAAGAACCATGCCATTTATGCGTTCCCATCATAAAGTCGACACCCTGACCCATTTCTGTTTTCATTAAGATAACGACTGGTTTTTGTTTTCCTGTATGTTTTTTGGCAATTTTTAATGTAGCCACCAATTCTTGCATATCGTTACCGTTGCATTCCAATACATCCCATCCAAAAGCTTCCCATTTTGCTTTTAAATTGCCCAATGATAACACTTTGTCGACAGGGCCGTCAATTTGTTGGCCATTGTAATCCACTGTTGCAATAAGGTTATCCACTTTGTTGGCAGCAGCATACATCATTGCTTCCCATATCTGGCCTTCTTGTAATTCGCCGTCACCATGTAATGTATATACAATGCAATCGTCGTTGTTTAATTTTTTAGCTAAAGCAGCACCTATGCCCACCGAAAGACCTTGTCCTAATGAACCAGAAGCAATTCTAATACCTGGCAATCCTTCATGGGTAGTTGGATGACCTTGTAAACGTGTATTTAGTTTACGGAATGTTGCCAGCTCGCTGATAGGGAAATATCCACATCTTGCTAAAACACTATAAAGTAAAGCAGACAGATGGCCGTTTGATAAAAAGAATAAATCTTCATCCTTGCCATCCATGGTAAAAGGATGAGGTTGATGTTTCATCACTTCAAAATACAAGGCGGTCATAAAATCGGCACAACCCAGTGAGCCACCCGGATGACCTGAATTAACAGCATGTATCATTCTTAAAATGTCTCTTCTGACTTGCGAAGCGGTGTTTGTAAGCTCTTCTGTTGTAGGCATAATCTATTGCTTATTATTAAGTGATAAATTTCATAAGTTCGTTTACAAATTTGTTTCACAAGTTCGTTTACA
>CAZCBG010000121.1:0-7801 GCA_964496885.1 uncultured Bacteroides sp.
CAATAGTGGCATTGAAGTTTCATAGCAGTATTATCAATGACTGTAAACTTTGTAGGTATATTTTCGTGATTGGTAACACAATTGGGATTGATACATTTAATAAATTTATCAACTACAGCTGGTACTTCTACTGCTTTCTTTTCGATAATTTCAAAATCTTTGATAACAATCAAGGTTGCAGTAGGGGCAACAATTGCAATTTTATTGATTTCTTCCTTTTCGAAAAACTTATTTTTCACCTTGATAATCCCTTTTTTGCCATATCTTCGGCTATCGAGGTTGATGCCAAACAAAATCTGGTTGTCGAAGCTATCGAGACTCAACATTTTGATAACCTGAAAAACATTTTTGGAGGGGATATGGTCAATAACAGTCCCATTTTCCAGGGCCGATACTATGAGTTCTTTTCTTGTTTTTTTACTTTCCATGTTTTGTAAAATTAATAGTTGAATATGATTACTTAATACCTAATATTGATGCCATTAATGCCTGACGGACATAAACGCCGTTGCGGGCTTGTTGAAAATAATAAGCCTCTTTCATATCGTCCACATTTTCGTTGATTTCGTTCACACGTGGCAATGGATGCAATACTTTGAGATTTTGTTTGCAGTTGGCCAACATATTCCCATTTAAAATATAGGCATTTTTAACTCTTTCGTATTCAACAGGATCAGAAAAACGTTCGCGTTGGATTCGTGTCATATATAAAATATCTACGGTAGGTATTATTTCACTCAAATCGGTATATTGATAATATTCCAGGTTTTTTTCTTTGATATGGCGTTTTACGGCACTGGGTAGTTTTAATTCGAATGGAGAAACAAAATGAAATGTACAATTAAAATTGGTGAGGGCAATTACATTGGAATGAACGGTTCTTCCATATTTTAAATCGCCAACAAAAGCAATATGCAGATTATCCAGTTTTCCTTGAGTTTTGCGGATGGAATACAAATCGAGCAAACACTGTGTAGGATGCTGATTGGCACCGTCACCGGCATTGATAATTGGGACAGATGATACTTCGCTGGCAAAACGTGCACTGCCTTCCAAAGGATGGCGCATCACGATCAGGTCGGAATAATTGGCAACGGTTTTGATGGTATCTCTGAGGGATTCGCCTTTTTTAACGCTGGAACTGGAAGCATCGGTAAACCCGATTACTTTTCCTCCCAATTGCATAACGGCACTTTCGAAACTCAAACGGGTACGGGTAGATGGCTCAAAAAACAAAGTGGCTACTACAAAGTTTTCGAGAATTTTTTGCTTTGGATTTTTTTCAAATTCTTCGGCAATGTCGAGTATTTTCAGATACTCTTCTTTAGAATAATCATTGATTGAAACTAAGCTTCTGTTCTTCATATTTATTGTTTTTTATTTAATTTTTCTCTTTTCAAAATTACTACAAAAAAAATTTATTCCATAAAAAAAGCGACTAAATTAGTCGCTTTTCAATGAGTTGTTAGTTACATCCGCAGCCACAGCCGCTTTTTTTAACTAAATTATGTTTTTTAACAAAATCGGCAACCACTTGTGTAAGGTTAGGATAACCAATTTCCTGTAACTCGTAATCAACTTTGGTGTAAGGTTTGTTGATTTTGATAATTCTTGTCAAATCGATAGGTGTAGCAATTACAACAGAGTCACAATCGGTATTGTTGATAGATGTTTCCAAATCTTTAACCTGTTCAGCACCATATCCCATAGCAGGCATCAAGGTACCAATGTTAGGATAAATTCTGAAAGTTTCAGCAATTTTACCTACTACGAAAGGACGTGGATCAACCAGTTCTTTTGCACCAAATTTTTTGGCAGCAACAGTACCGGCACCCAATTTCATTTCACCGTGTGTTAATGTAGGACCATCTTCAACAACCAATACTCTTTTACCTCTGATGAGCTCAGGATTGTGAACTGTTAAAGGAGAAGCAGCATCTACAACTATAGCTGTAGGGTTGATTCTTGCAATGTTGTCTCTAACGATTTGTATAGCTTCAGGAGCAGCGCTGTCCATTTTATTGATAACGATTACGTCAGCAACGCGGGCAGTAACTTCACCAGGGTAATACAATACTTCATGACCAGGTCTGTGTGGATCAACTACAGTAACCGTTAAGTCTGGTTTAAAGAAAGGGAAATCATTGTTTCCACCATCCCATAAAACGACGTCACATCCATCAGGATCGTTTTCAGCAGCTCTTAAAATTGCTTCATAATCAACACCTGCATAAATAACGTTTCCACGTACAACATGTGGTTCATATTCTTCCATTTCTTCGATGGTACATTTGTGTTTAGCTAAGTCTTCAACTGTAGCAAAACGTTGAACTTTCTGTGCATTCAAATCGCCATAGGGCATTGGATGACGAGCAGCAACCACTTTCAAACCCTGATCCATCAATAATTCGATGATTCTTCTGGATGTTTGGCTTTTTCCGCAACCTGTTCTAACTGCACCTACTGCAATAACCGGTTTTGTACTGGCTATCTGAGTATCTTTTGGTCCTAATAAAATAAAATTAGCACCGGCAGCATTCACAACAGAACTAACGTTCATAACTCTGTTATAAGGAACATCGCTGTAAGAAAATACGCAATCGTCCGCTTTTAATTCTTTGATTAATCTTGGCAATTCCGATTCAGCCAAAATTGGGATTCCGGCAGGATATAAATCTTCACCGGCAAGTTCTTTAGGATATTTTCTTCCATCAATATCAGGGATTTGGGCAGCTGTAAAAGCTACAACATTGTAATTGGTATTGCCTCTGTAATAACAGTTAAAATTGTGGAAATCTCGTCCAGCAGCACCAATAATGATAACATTTTTTTTCATTATTCTTGACCTTTCTATATTAATAAATGATTGATTTAAATATTTATGGCAAAGTTAGAACTTTAAGTGTAGCGAACAAGGATTTTTTAAAACTTTATTTAAAAAATATTTTTACATATTATTTCTTTAAAAAAATGCTTTCAAACATTTTAAATTCAAATATATACACTTATCTAGGGCGGCTTTTCATTTGGTATTATTTTAATTTTTTATTAAAGGTCCATTTAGCAAGTAAATTTGTCCCTAAAATTGCAAAGGCAACCACAGAAACAGAACTTACCGGCATTAAAATAGCTGCTACAACCGGCGACATTTTACCCGAAAGTGCATATATAAGACCCAGAATGTTGTATAGGAAGGAAATCGCGATGCTTATTTTTACGATATTCAGCGATTGCCTGGAGAAACGGATGATCTTGCGGATGAGGTGGAATTTCCCGGCCTCAATTATAATATCGCCTGCAGGAGAAAAATGGTAAATATCATCGGCCACTGATACTGCAACATTGCTCTGCATAAAAGCACCCGCATCGTTCAAACCATCACCTGCCATTAATACATTATGCCCATTCTCCTGTAAGTTTTGTATAAAATCCATTTTATCCTGGGGCATCTGCTCAAATTTTAATGCATCTTCATTAAAATAGGCTTTTAAAAATTCTTTTTCAGAAGCATTATCGCCCGATAGCAAATAAAGTTTGAAGTTATCTTTGAGGTTGGCGATTACTTCCAGGAATCCTTTCCTGTATTTGTTTCCAATCGTAAAATAACCACAATAATTATGATCCAACTCAATATGAACCTTGGTAGAAGTATCGCCATTTTCTATGTGTTCAATTCCTAAATAGGAAGCCGAGCCGAGCCGAACACGCTGATCATTTACCAAAGCAAAACTACCTTTACCAGATATTTCTACAAAACCCTGAACAGCCAGGGTTGCAGTTTCTAAATAATACTTTGAAAGAGCCTGGCTTAAAGGATGGGTTGATTGCCGTGCCAGAGAAACTACAGCAGCGATTTCTTCATCAGTGAGTTCCCGGCCTGTATATGAAATTTTGTTCTGATCGGGCATGGTAATGGTACCTGTTTTATCAAAAACAAGGGTGTCTATTTTGCAAAGTTTCTCTATGATTTGTGTATTTTTAAGATAAACACCCTGCAAGCCAAGCATTCGCATTGCATTGCCCAGCGTGAATGGCATCGATAATGCCAACGCACAGGGGCAGGTAACAATAAGTACCGAAGTAAAAACCATCACAGCCAGGTGAAACTGACCTTGCATCCACCAGTATATAAATCCTGCAATGGCCACACTGATAATCACTAATGTAAAATACACACTGATGCTGTCAATAATGGGGAGCAATGGTTTTGACGATTGCTGTTTCGTTTCGCTTTGGTTCCATAATTGTGTAAGATGGCTCTGGCTCACTTCTTTTACTACTTTGATGGTAATAGCTCCCTGAAGCTGTATGCCACCGGCATAAAGCACTTCAGCTGCTTGCTTTCGAATAGGGGTGGATTCGCCTGAAACAAAACTATAATCGATGAGGGCAATTCCTTCTACCAATGTTGCATCAGCAGGTATCAGTTCTTTATTTCTTATGAGTAATAAATCATTCACCTGAATTTCTTTCAGCAATATGTTTTCTTCAACATTATCGGTAATTTTGGTAACTGCTATAGGAAAATACGATTTATAGTCCCTCTCAAACGAAAGCGCTTCATATGTTTTACCCTGGTACCATTTCCCAAGCAAAAGAAAAAATAATAAACCTGAAAGACTGTCAGAGTATCCCTGTCCAGTTTCGCTTAAGACCTCATAGGTGGTTACAGCAAAAAGGGTTAAAATTCCCAATGCAATGGGTAAATCGATGTTGATTATTTTCTTACGGATTGCTTTCCAGGCTGAAATCAGGTAATCGCTGCCGCAGTAAAATACTAAAGGTAAGGTGAATAGATAAGAAATATAACTAAAAAAGATTCCTAATGAGCCTTCAAAGGGCTTGCCATTAAAATAAAGCGGAAGGCTGAACAACATTACATTACCTGAAATAAATCCTGCTATTCCAATTTTATAGATGAGTGCATTGCTTTGCTTTTTATTCTTTTTGTCCAAAACCTGCAAAGAAATATCAGGAATGTAATGTATAGAAACCAATAATTCAACAACTTGTCGTAATGATACTTCCTCAGTATTAAAAGTGATAGTGCAGGTTTTTTTTGCAAAGTTTACACTTGATTGTTTGATACCATTATGAAGTTTGTTTAAATGCTCTAAAAGCCAAATGCATGAAATGCAATGAATTACCGGTATGTAAAAACTTAGTTTTGCTAAGTTGTTTTCGTTAAATTCAAACAATTTATTTTTTACTTCTTCTTTATCTAGGAAGGCGTATTTCCCTTTATAGCTGTTTTCTTCGGCTTTAATGCCGGGGACTTTAGCCAAGGTATAATATTGCTGCAGTTTGTGTTCGTTCAAAAGCTGGTATACCTGCTGACAGCCATTGCAGCAAAAGATAAGTTCTTTCCATAGTGTCGGATTCTTGCCACTATCGGCACCACAATGAATACAAGCGTTTTCGGAAAGCATTTAGAAATTTATTTGGAATGACAACAATCACCGTTTTTTTCGAGCATATTTGGGTTCGTTTTGGCTGCATTCTTTTGTAAGGTAAATTCAAGTTTCTCTTTTGAAGGACTGATATATGGAATATTCAAACATAAGCCCCTTAGTATAAATAGGGCAGCTATCAGCACAACTACAAAGGGAATAATTTTATTAATTCGATTTCTGAGATTTAAAGTTATCGCATTGCCAATCAGTGATATTGAAAGCATCAATGGCAAGGTTCCCAGTCCAAATAAAATAAGATAAAAACTACCGTAATATATATTTCCAGTTGCAATTGCACCAACTATGGCCATATAAACCAATCCACAGGGCAAAAGACTGTTGAGCATACCAATCAGAAAAAGAACTTTATACGAACGGATGCTAAATAATTTTTGAATATTTGTACGAATAAAAGTGGTAAAAAAATCAAATTGTTTAAAATGTATTTTATTAAAAAGCATAGGTGCAACTACCGAAAAAATCAAAATTACACCCATTGCTATCGAAATCCACCGTTGAATACCCAATAATAAAAATCCCTGACCAATTAAGCCAAAAAAGGCGCCCATTACTCCATACATGAAAGTACGTCCTAAATTATATAAGATGCCGCTTATGAGGCGCTCAGTAAAAGACTTACCACGCAAGGGCAGGTTCAATGCAATAGGACCACACATTCCAACACAATGAAGGCTTCCGGCAAATCCTAGCAAGAAACCTGCAAATAAAATTTCCATTATTTTAAAATTACTTCTTTATCAATATTATATAAATTGCCTTGATGATTCCACGACATTTTAACAACGTAACGGCCTTTATTTAGTTGAGCTGAAGAAATGTTTATTTTCTCAGCCATTGGAAATTTTAGCTTTAGATCTGATTTTTTATCGGAAGGGCTATAAAAAAAAGCATAGAGTGTATCTCCGGAAGCTGCAAGACTTTTACATAGATTCAATTCTATAACAGCATCCATTGAATTTACAATTATACTGTCCTGAAAAATGCTTGATCTCTTGCTAATCTCCATTTGTTTCGAATAAGCAGCACCTTGTTCATAGTAGTCATCGCTTACCAGATCTTCAGATTGCTTGAGTGAAAAGATGATGGCTGCCGTTGATAAAAGAAGAAACAGAATGATAAATGCTAAAATACCGTGACCCCAGTTGAATTTCATTTTATTTATTTTTAATTTTGTGGTCCGATAAAATTAATAGTTGTTGTTGAAATCAGCGCATTGGCTTCAAAAATTCCAATCTTTAAATCAGTACTTCTTCCGTTAAGTTTTTGCTTCGGAAGTTTAATCATCAACACACTTTGAGTGGTTTTGTCTTCTTCAAGCATCGAAATATCGCTTGTAAACTGAAGAATGCCATATTGTAAGTCCATCAGTTTAAAAGTGATGTGCTTGCTTGCATTTGTTTTGTTTAGGATTTTAACGATGTAAATATTTGATACGGTTACTGAATCTATTTCCTGACACATTGTTCCCTGCATCCTAATGATGGAAACATCTAAAGGACTGCGTTTTGATACAGTAAAACCTAGAACAAAAATAAGTATAAGTAAAACTGCAGAATAAGCGTAAGTACGGGCATTGGCAATTGAGTTTTTTCCGGTTTCGATGCCAGAGAATGAATCGAAACGAATGAGATTACCCGGTTTCTTAATCTTTCTCATTACATTGTTGCATTCGTCGATACAGGCTGTACAATTGATGCATTCGAACTGAGAACCATTTTTAATATCAATACCGGTAGGACATACCGCAATACATTGACCGCAGTCGATACAATCGCCACTGTTTTTTGGACCACGGGGTTCTCCACGTTTAAAATCGTAAATAACCGATATCGATTTTGAATCAAGTAAAACACCCTGTAGTCTTCCGTAGGGGCAAAAAACGGTACAAATCTGTTCCCTTAAATATGCATATACAAAATAGTAGAACAATGAAATACCTAGCATAAACAAAAATGCAAGCCTGTTTTCGCTAATGGGAGAAGTGATAATTTCAAGTAATTTATCAGGGCCTGTAAACCACATGACAAATACATTGGTGATAAGTATCGAAATAAGAATAAAGGTAGCATGTTTGCCAATCATTCGGATCGAATGTGAAACCCCATGAGTATTGCGATGTTTGCCTTCAAACAAGTATTCTATCCTACGGAAAATCATTTCCAGGAAAATCGTTTGTGGACAAGCCCAGCCACACCACAATCTTCCATAAATTACTGTAAAAAGAACGATACATACTACAGTTACCAGCATGATGAGTGCCAGGATAAATGTGTCCTGTGCAAAAAAGATATTGCCAAATAACGAAAATTTACGATTGACAATATCCA
>CAZCBG010000122.1:0-7675 GCA_964496885.1 uncultured Bacteroides sp.
AGGATTTGCTGTGCCTAAAGTTGGAGCAACGGGAATAGGTGATATGGTAATGCTACGATCAGAAATTGCTGAACATCCTCCAATAACATTTGTTGTTAAACGAAGGATTACACCTCCACTGTAATTTGCTGTTGGAGTAAAGGTAACAACAGCTGGAGTTGCTGTCTGAGCAGTTGAACTTAAATTTCCACTACCTGAAATAATAGACCATGCTCCTGTTGTGGCACCTCCTCCAATACTTGCTCCACTTAAAGTTAATGCTGATGGAGTAGCAGATTGACAAACAGTATTAGGGCCTCCAGCTATAGCATAATGTGCTGAAACCGTTATTGTAATAGGTGAAGTATAAAGTGAATAACATGATATTCCATTACTAATTGATACTGTCCTTCTTTTATAACTGCAAGTTGCAGTTAAAGCTGGAGGAGAATAAGTTGCTGAAGTTGCTCCGCTAATAGTTAGATAACTTCCACTTGCATTAGATTGCCATTCATAGGATATGCTACTTGAACCAGTACCCGCAGTTACAGACGTTAATGTTGAAGGAGATGCTCCGCTGCAAATAGTTTGATTACTACCAATGCTGCCAGCAGTAACAGCAGGATTAACGATTACATTAACCGTATCAGTTGAAAAACAAACTTGTTCAAAAAAAAGATCATCCAAAGCAAAATCATTTCCACTAGCAACAGTATTTTGGTTTGTCAATGACAAGACTGCTGTAGTGCTAAATCCTGAATTCCAATTATAAATAAATTTTTGCCATTGGCAGGTTGTACTTGTAACCGTATAAATTACTCCAATTGGAGTCCCATTTACATATAATTGCAATTGAGAAGGGTTAGTCCCCACAACGCTTTGTTCCCAATAAGTAAACTGATAATCGTATCCACTAACTACATTTACAGTTTGAGACCAGACGATACCTCCTGCTGTAATAGAACCATTAACAACCATTTGCAATCCACTTCCGGATGTGTGATCTACACAAGCTGCAAAGTTTGGATGTCTTGTATAAGGATTAGCAATAACATCATAAGTACCTTCATTCCAAAGTCCATTTGAAGTAGGTGTTCCAAGAATATAACTGCTTGTGAAAGCAGTATTTCCTGATTCAAAATTACCATTTGTAACAAGATTAATTCCACTTAAAGCACTTCCTGTTACGGTATAAGTTCCGCTCATAGCAGATGTGACATTGTTAAGAACAGGATTTTGATCAACCGAGTAATAAGAGTTTGGTCCTATCCAGTATTGATTACTGGTATTCGTTCCAGAGCTAGTCAATGTAAAATTAGAATCAGCACAGAAACTTCCTCCCCCTCCAGCTATAATTGAAGTTGAAGGTATTATATATGCAATTACAGAAGTCCTTGGTGATGATATACATCCACTATTGTTTACTTCAACGTAATAAGTTGTGGTAGTAGATATACTAGGTGAATTAAAAAGTGTTCCGGTTCCTAATGAGCTGCCACCGCTGGAGGCTGCATACCAGCTTATTGTTCCGGCCGAAGTTGAGGCACTTAATGCAACTACACCTGTTCCACATCGACTTCCAGGAGAGGTAGTGGTAATAGTAGCTGAATTTATCAAAAACGCCCCTGATATTGAACTGCTAACTGATCCACAGCTTCCTGTAACAATACAATAGTAATAGAATGTTCCTGCAGTAGAAGTTTGTGGTGTATAGGAATTGGTTTGCGCTCCATTACTTGAACCAAGTGAAGTTCCGCCGCTAGTAATTGCAGTTGTATTGCTATACCATTGATAGTTTAAAACAATTCCTGTTGCAGTTAGCGAAATAGATGTAAAACTTCCACCAATACATTGAGTTTGGCCTGTTGTTGACTGGCTAATAATTGCTGTTGCTGAATTTACTAAAAATGCTCCTGATATAGAGCTCGTAACTGCCCCACAGCTTCCAGTAACAATACAATAGTAATAAAATGTTCCTGCAGTAGAAGTTTGTGGTGTGTAGGAATTAGTTTGGGCTCCATTACCTGTGCCAAGTGAAGTTCCTCCGCTAGCAGCTGCAATTGAATTGATATACCATTGATAGCTTAATCCAGCACCTAAAGCAGTAACTGAAATCGATGTAAAAGTTCCACCAATACATTGAGTCTGTGCTCCTGTGGACTGGCTGCTAATACTTGTAATAGAATTAACAGTCAAAGAAGTTGCAGTATTGTTGATCGCAGCTTTTAAATTAGCATTTCCTGAATAGGAATAAGTGATGGTATAAGGAGATCCTGAAGAAGGAATAAAAGCAGTATTGAAATTGATTGAGAATCCTCCAACACCTCCGGATATTGTAGCATTTTGAGTAACTCCATTGATTATAACACCAACTGTTTCGGCATTTACAGGATAAATAGGATCAGCAGAGCTGACCGTACCGCTTAATGTTACCGTAGCTGTTCCATAGCAAATAATCTGGCTGGCTGTTATGCCAGAGAATACGGGCGTTGGTCTTGAGTCTGTTGTAACGGTAACAATACCGGTTGTTGCAGCAAAAAAAGTATTGTTTTTGTTTGTTGCTGATGATGATGTGGAACCCCATGTCCCGTTTATTTTATTAAAACCACCTAAGGTGAGACTTCCTACACTGATATTTAAACCTGTACCTACACTAGCAGTTGCTGTGCTTCCAGTTATAGATAGATTAGATGAAATAGAAGTACCTGAAGTTATCGATTTTGCGCCATTTCCTGATAACACAAGATTATTATAAGACACAGCTGCTGTTGTTTGAAGTCCGACTGCATACCATTCAACAGTTCCTGTATTTGAAGTAAATGTTCCCCCTGTTCCACTTATACTTCCACCGATTTTCAATAGGCTTGATCCACCATTTAAAGTACCATTGGTTCTTGTCCATGTTCCAGAAAATGTATGTGTTAAACCTGAACCGAGATTTAATGTGCCTCCAGATCCGTTGATTGTCAAACCACCTCCATTTACATTACCTTGTAAAGTAGCAGTACCGGAAGTCTTTGTCATTGAAACAAGTCCGGTAGTTGTAAACCCATCAATGCTTTGTATAGCCATGGTGCTGGCAATTGTAATAGCTGATGCATTTGCGGTGAATGTACCTCCATTATTATAAAAATTTCCTCCAAAAGTTATTCCCCAGTTATTGGCAGCACTTGTGTTTAAAAAAGCACCACCATTAATCGTCAGTGGAGCTGAAACACTAAATACTTCTGAAGAATTCAATGTAATTACACCAGTATTTGCAATAATTACTCCTCCTGTTGCAGCAAACGGGTTTATCCATTCTGGCCCTGTAGTAATTGAGAGCGCTGTGTTGTATTGCAAAGTGGCGGCGGTACCATATGTTGGAGAAGCAGAAATTGTTGCACTATCTTCCATTGATAGAATACCGTTTACTGTAGCTGATCCTTCGGTTTTTAATCCACTTCCGGAAAGAGTTAGATTATTATAAGTATAATTTCCAATCGTTTGACTTCCATGGTTATAGTAATTAATAGTGCCTGAAGATGGGGTAAATGTTCCTGCAACACCACTCATAAAACTACCTCCTACATATAAAGTTCCAGCCCCAGTGAAAGTGAGATATGAATATGTTCCTGCAGAAGTAATATCGCCTGAAACATAAACAGTTCCACTAGCTATAGATATCGTAGTAGAACGGGATGGAGATGTATTTGTGCCACCAAGCGAAATGGACGTACAATAAAGTATTCCGCCACCCACATTGATAGTCATAGGATTACTTGGTCGTGGCATAGAGATAGCCCCAGAAATGCTCAGTGTAATTCCTGAATTAATGTTTAAAGAAGTTGCTGTTGAAGTAGTGAAAGATAAAGATGCACAAGCTGCATCTGCTGTAACGGTGACATTATGGCCACCCTCAATAAATACAATATCCCCTGCAACGGGTACTGATGCTCCTGGAGTTCCTCCAGATGTAACTGCCCAGGTAGCAATGGCATTCCAATTGCCGGTTGCAACGGAATAACGAGTAGCTGCCTGAATATTTTCAATACCCACCATAAGCAACACCAAAAGTCCTGCGATGAGCAACATTGCAGGTTTAAGAAGTTTAATGATGGAAATTACTTTTGCCATAATGTATTATTAGCATAAACATATCAATTTACCAAGCTTTTCAGGCTAAGTAATATAGTTTAGCAAACAGACTCTAAAAGAATCAACAAAAAATTTCTTCAGAGCCTGAATATTTATATTTTGAAAAAATGTTCAATCATAATTTCCTAAGTTGAAATTCGTCTTGTAATTCATTGTTTTTATCTAAATCAAATTTCAGTTAAAAGCCAATAGCAATCTTGCAAACTTACAAAATTTTCTTAAATTTTAAATCATTTATTGCATCAAACAGCTTTATATTTTACTGAATTTATTTTATTATTCATCATTTAAACTGATGCTTATTGTACTATTTTGATTTCAATTTTGAAATACCAGTAAATAAACAGTTTAAAAAAAACTTTAAAAATAATTCATATACATTATTATAATTACAATATTCGCGCCAAACTTTTTATAAAATTGGTTTTGAATGAATTAATAAAAATAAAAAGAATCTCTATTTGTATAAACCTTTAAAAACGAATAGTGTTTTTTTTATATGAAAATATTATTGTATCAACAATAAGCTTTTTCGTTTAATGTTGAACAATTTATTTTACATTTGTCATGATTTTATGCAAATATGAATATGAAGGTTTTTAAATTTGGAGGAGCTTCCGTAAACAGTGCCGCTGCTGTTAAAAATGTAGCAGAAATACTCGAAAACAATAGCAAAGAAAAAATATTGGTGGTAGTTTCGGCCATGGGGAAAACGACCAATGCTTTGGAAAAATTAGCAATGGCTTATTTCAACAAAAGCGTTGAATGCAATGCTTTACTAAATGAAATTAAGCTTTATCATTTTCAAATTATTGAATCACTTTTCAAGGATATAAATCATCTGGTTTATCGGGATATTCAACTTATTTTTGAAGAATTAGCCCATAAATTAATTTCACGACCTTCGGAAAGTTATGATTTTGAATACGATCAAATCGTTTCAAATGGAGAATTGATATCAACTAAAATTATCAGTCATTTTTTGAATGAAAATGGCATTCGAAATCAATGGCTCGATGCCCGTGAAATTATAATTACGGATAGAACTTACCGTGAAGGTAAAGTCAATTGGCAGGAGACCATGCACAGAACCAATAATTTAGTGATTCCTTTTTTTGAAGACAATAGCTTAAAAACTCATTTAATGATTACACAAGGTTTTATTGGCAGTACCCCCGACGAACACAGTGTAACTCTGGGCAGAGAAGGGTCCGATTATTCTGCTGCTATATTTGCGTATAATCTAAATGCCAGCGAATTAGTTATTTGGAAAGACGTTCCAGGTTTATTAAATGCCGACCCTAAATTTTTTGAAGACACCCATAAACTGGATGCTATTTCATACCGTGAAGCCATTGAGTTGGCGTATTATGGAGCTACCATTATTCATCCAAAAACAATCAAACCACTTCAAAACAAAAGCATCCCTTTATTTGTTAAATCATTCTTAAATCCAGAAAACGAAGGAACTATCATTTCTAATCATGAGAATACAGATAATTTGATACCTTCTTTTATTTTCAAACAAGATCAGGCATTAATTTCAATTTCACCAAAAGATTTCTCGTTTATAGCTGAAGAAAATTTATCAGATATTTTTGGAATCTTTTCTGAATATAAAATCAAAATAAATTTAATGCAAAACTCAGCCATTAGTTTTTCAGTTTGTTTTGATGCACAAACAAAACATTTTGAAACCTTGATAAAAGTTTTACAAGAGAACTATAAAGTAAGGTATAATCTCAGTCTCGATTTAATTACCATTCGCCACTACGATTCGTCTACGATTGATAAGGTTGTAGGTAGTCGCAAAATCATATTAGAACAACGTAGCAGAACAACAGCACAATTGGTCGTAGAGAATCCGGCATAGCATTATAATTAAGAATTTACAATTAGGAATTATAATATCACTAACTCACTAACTCACCAAATCACCAATTTATCTAATCTTTTGCTTCAAAACTCAACCCAAGATTCCCTTTGAAATTTACCGCCACTTTGATAGATTCTGGTGTTAAATAAATATTCCCGATATACAAATCATTCAGTTGTCCGTTGAGTAAAATGTTTTTAGTGATGTAATTATTACTGAGTTGTTTTTGAATGAGGGATTTTGATTCGGCTAATTTATCGCCCAATGGGAACACCAGGCTGGGTTCAATCATTTTAATTATTTTATTGTGCAACAGCCAATTGGCAGTTTTAAACAAGGCATTTCTCGTTTGTAATTCAAAGTCAATTTCGGTAATTTTAACGGAAGCAGAAGCTGAATCATAAACTGGTTTTCCTGTGAAGTAAATGGTGGCATTAAGACTACCAATCAAAGTAGCACCAATTACCATTTTATTATTGCTTCCATAAACTTTTATGTCGGTTACCGTTACCGATTTATTATCTTGGGTAAAAGTTTTCCCTTTTAAAAATTGTTTGGCAAGGGTATCTGCTGATTTATACGAAATTCCAGCCATTAAATTGATATAGAATGTATTATCAAGTGTTTTTACAATTTTAAAATCTGGCAAGCCTGCACTGGGTGTTACCTTGGGTTCTTCTCCCATATAAGATTCAACCAGCGATTTTATCCCCAGCGAGATCTTGATTTTTCCATTCTGGTTAACAATAGGAGTGGAAGATATTTCCTGAGGATTAAGTTTAAGCCATAAATTGTAGTCGTTGTTGATCTTGATGGGTTTTTGCATAGTCATCCAGATTTCCTGTATATATTTACGCATTGAAAGATTTTGTTTGATAGCTTTATCAATTTCACTACTAAGCAAATCCTTGTTTTTTTTAAGAATTGAATTAGCAATAAACTTAATTGGTATATCAATAGGTCCTATTTTGATAACTGGCGTACTCAGCCATTCAAAGCCATCAGAAGTTGTAAAAGTTGAAAGTGTCCAGTCGGGATTCACATAGAGGCTGGTTTTAAATTTGAGTGCTATTTCAGCATTCATTTCACGATAATCTGAAACACTTAATCCGAATTTTTCGATTTTCCAACCGGCTTTTATCCATAATTTAAGAGGAATGCGATACGATAACTGGTTGTTATCAAAGTTAATTGTAAAATCTTCTTTTTTCCAGGCTTTTACCATGATATTGTCATTATTATTGTCTTCCAGACTGTTATCTTCGTATATCAATCCACTGAATTTTTTATTGATGGTGTTCTGAAGATCCATCAAATTGATGTAAAACGGTAAATTAATTACAGAGGTTTTGGGAGCGTAGTCAGGTGCCACATATGCTTCTTCTGGACGGGAAATTTTTAAAGATTTACAACTCATTAAAAAGCTAACTGCCAATAAAAGCAGGATAAAGGAGTGTATTTTAAATGTATTTTTCATATCAGAAAGTATTTTTGAATAAATTAAAATAATGCGTAGTATTCGTGAATGCAAAATTAGTAAAGGAATAAGATTATTAGATAAAAAATATAAAGTTTAAAAAATTTTGCTATTTTTGCACAATTAATGGGGCGTTAGCTCAGTTGGCTAGAGTGTCAGACTGGCAGTCTGAAGGTCATGGGTTCGACTCCCATACGCTCCACAAA
>CAZCBG010000123.1:0-7591 GCA_964496885.1 uncultured Bacteroides sp.
AAATTTCTTAAAGTGGCTGTAATTATGTCTTTTCGCTGCTACGTAATTCGTAATTTTTAATTCGTAATTAAATAAATAAGATTCCTCGCAAACTCGGAATGACAAATAAGGATGGATCCGTTCTCTCAGTCTCTTAGTCACTCCCTCTCCTTTTCGCTCCCTCGCTCCCTCTATATGAAAAAAAGGAAGGTTTATAAAAAAATAAGAATGAAAATCAATTACTTACAACCTAAATCCTTATCGGCTTTATACAGCTTCGCCCCGTCAGTTACATGAAATAAGATGCACCAACAAGGCTAAAACGACTGCAAAAATACTGAATTCTTTTAACTTTTTCTTTACTTTTAATGATATTTATATTTGGTTCTGATAAACAGTAACTTAAAAATTTAAAAGAGTTTGTGCATCATGCATTTTTTCAGATTTTCTTTTTCAAACCAAAAGGCAAAAATAAATTTGAAAATCATTCAACGTCAATCCATCTATTAAAGTCTTTACATAAATCACCACACTTTATCCAGCAACTTATGCCAAAATGGCCGAAACGATTGCAAATATAATGAATAAATCAAATTTTAATATAAACAACTTAAAAAACTTTTTGCCTCTTACTGCTGTTTAATTAAAAAAAAACCCGAGTAATGATACTGCAATTTTATAGATTAACAAAAAAATAAAAATCGAAAGCTAAAAAATATTAATTTTGCAGTCAGATTTCTGATGAACTGCTCATAACATTTAGCTGCAGAAAAAATCTAATACTTAGCCATGAAGAAAATATTTCTAACAACATTGATGATAATCGGAACTACGGTTTTGATAGCACAACCCTTACCACCTACCGGACATGCCGGACAAGGGGATGTAATTGGCGGTGCAGCACCTATCGATGGTGGAATCAGCATCTTTATAGCTTTAGGCGCTGCCTTTGGTTTTAAGAAGATTTTGAAATTAAAAATTAGGAATTAGGAATCAGGTTCTAGTCTGTTGTTCCGCCTTCCGCCTTCCGCCTTCCGCCTTCTGTCTTCTCTCTTCCGTCTTCCGTCTTCCGTCTTCTAACTTTCTTCTTTCAATTTCGAGCTTTCTCCAAACAACTTTTTTACACACAATATAAGGTGGTATTGGTTATAGATAACTGATCACTGTTCATTGATTAAGTTTACTGCACAAAAAAAGCTTCGCCGGATGTTAAACAAACGACGAAGCTTTGTGTAAAATTGTTATTGGGTTATTGGGTAATAGTTATTGGGTTTTTGAGAAATTCCTAATTTTTATAGGAGATGCTTCACTTCGTTCAGCATGACAAAAAAGGAAGGCTTCGTTCTCGGAATGACAAAAAAGGATGGCTTCGTTCTCGGAATGACAAAATAAGATGGCTTCGTTCTCTCAGTCTCTTCGTCTCTTTGTCTCCCTTTCGCCTCTTCGCTCACTCGCATTCGCAATTCCTAATTCTCTTCTTTCACCTTCTTCAACCTATATACTTTTTTAGCACCAAAGGCTGCACCCATTACCAATAGAATGCTTAAACCACCATCGATAGGTGCTGCACCACCTATAGGGCCATTATATCCGGCATTACCAGTAGGAGGCAATGGTTGTGCAAATAAAACCCTAGTCCCTATCACTATTATTGCTGTTAAAATTAATTTTTTCATATATTTTTATATTAGCCTCTTTTCGCATGCCCCTCTCCAAAAAAGAGAAGGGGCAGCGCAGAGTGTTATTATTTTTTTTATTTATTTAAAGAACTTTTTTCAATTTTTCCACTTCCATCATCCCTTCCCAAAAAGGGAAGGGATAGGAAGAGGGTTTATTATTTAATCAACAGTTTTTCGGAATACGCGTTTTTATCCGTTACCACTCTTACGATGTAATAGCCCATTGCCTGGCCCTTCATATCAATTTCCATCTTTGCACTGGCATTGGCAAAGCTCTTGATGAGCTGCCCCAGGGCATTGTAAATGGCGATGGATTGTATGTGTTCGCTTGAGTTTACAAAAATTGTATTTTCGTAGGAATAAATGCCGGTATTTTGAGCACTGTTGTTTGAAATTCCCAACGGAGCGTATGCAAAGATAAGCTGGAAGCGGTCTGCAATATCGGTAGTAGCCGCTGCAAAACTATAGCTTGCATTTTGATTGAGATCCGTAAGGGTATTGCTAGATAAGTCTTTTAAATAAATATAGGTAGAAGGAGCAAAGCTGTTTAACTCACTGGCTTTGATGGTATAATTGCCATTGACGCCGGCTTTGAAACCAACTGGAACCACTAAATTATTGCTGATAGCAGTCAGTGTATTAATTGCAAAGTTGGTATTGCTTTTAACCGAATACAAAGAAGGAGCTGTAGGTACAAAAGAGAACCATTTGGCTGCACCTTGCAGCGGCGTTGCATTGCTCTTGAAGTTGACAATTAACTCATCGATATATGTGTTCATTGTTGAGCTTACGCGCAGTTTCAGGATATCTGACGGTGTTGTTTTCATATATCCCTGAGCACCCGGATGAACCCTTGCCATATTTGGAATCGTAAAACTACCGGCAGCAGTTGCTTTCACAAAGAAAGACTGCATAGGAGGGATGATATTGCTTGCAAGAGTACCAATCCCAGCATTACCACTTACATAAGATCCCCAGTTTGCCGTATTCCCATTCCAAATATAAATAGGTGCACTTGCCCCCTGAGTGGCAGTAGCATTTGAAATCATATTTGACTGATCCCAATCCAGACCCGAAGGATAAGGATTCGGCACCAGATTATAACCAAATCCTACGCCTGAATAAGTAAGTACAAAGGATTTATCTCCGGTATTGAGTGCTCCAGTAAAACTAAGTGTTTTATTGGCAGGACCTGAACCCGGATAATATTCAACAACATAACCCTGATTAGCCGTAATGGTGCTGGTTGCAGTTAAACCTACATAATTAGCGGTAGTTTCGTCGTATTTATCCAGCGAACAATACAAGAAGACATCCCCGGTTTGACCTGCAGCTGAACCTGGTTGAATAGCATCGCTGATAGGTATACTTAATTGATGGAAGGCATTGCCACTCAGGAAGCATTGAGCCGTAGAAGGATGCGCATAAGTAATGGTACCCGTTTCCTTTAAAGAAGCAGTACCTGTGGCATTCGACTGTAAAGTTAAAGTTCCGAATACCCAGAAGTTTACATCCACTGCTGTTAACTCAGCCTTGGGTGCAAGGGTTAGGTTGTTGCATTCGTGACCACTTTCGTTTACCACAGCCAGTAAATTGAAAGGAATTGTAGCATCATATAATCTGGAGGGAATTCCTCTGTCCCAGTTACCTGCTGTATTCCAGTCGTTATTAACACCGGCAGTAAAGGTCGTGTAATTGGCATTTACCAATACATCACCCTGAGTAGCATAAGCAGCAGGACAAACCCCGCTTTTTATCAATGCACGGTAATTCCAGGTACCCAAAGCAGTTGGGAAAGGAGAATAACTAGGATTCGTATTCGCAATGGCTGACCAGCCACCACCGTTTTGTTGTGCTTCCCATCCGGTATTATTCCCTGTATTTCCGCTGATGCTTAGGGTTGTACTCTGACCGCCCAAAATAGGCGTAGCACTTACTGCAATTGAACCGGCTACGGTAGCCGCATCAACAGTAACGGTAGTTATGGCTGTTGCAGTACAACCAAAATTTCCGGTAACAGTAGCGGTATAAGTAGTTGTTCCACTTAAGGCCGTTGCCAATGGATTAGATGTAATTTCCTGTCCTGAAGGTATAAAAGTAGTAGGTGACCAGGAATACGTATAAGCTGGTACAAGAGCAGGAGTAAAAGTATATAAAGTACCAATTGGGAAATTAGCAGCAGAGCCAATAGATGAATTTTCAGTTAATATACTTGTTGTAGATGTATTAGCGGGGCTTAGTGGTGTGACACTTATAAAATTCCCTACAGCACCAGAAATACCTATTGAAGCTGAGGGACTTGATAATGGAGCACTTGTATTACCATATATAAATTCAATTTTATTAGAGCCTTCGTATAGTTTTATTTGCATATCAATTGTAGGATTTGATGAAGAACCACTTCCAGCAACATGCAGGCCAGTCCACTGAACTGTTAATACTTGCGAACCTGCACTACCGGTGGTGGAATATATCATACTTCCTCCTGTAGTATTGTTGTCATCCCATAATGGAGCAATACATTTAGCTGTAGTAGCAAGTGCATTTGACGAATATCCACTTAATGTTGCTGAAGCCTGATCTAGTTCTATTAAACCATTTGTACGCATGCCAAAAATAGTATGATCAGTCCCATTATAATTAAAAGTAAAACCAATTGGCAAATTACCTACACCATCATCATCATATGTAGAGGTAGTTAATGTTGTTCCAGTTATTACTGAATAAGTCCCGGTAGAACCTACAAAGGAATATCCGTTCACAGTATTATTATATGCTTGATTTCCAACAACTTGTAATTGCGCATTACTGCCCGAACAGATTGTTGTTGTTGTTGGAGTAGTAGTTGCACTTACCCCGGCTACAACATTGATTGTTGCGGTTGCAGTATTTGTACATCCTGTTGCGGTAGTTAAACCAGTAACAGTATATTTAGTTGTAACGGAAGGTGTAGCTGTAACCGATGCAGTATTGCTAGCATTTAAACCGATTGTTGGTGACCAATTATATGAATCGGCACCTGATGCAGTTAACAACTGAGATCCAGAAGTGCAAAATTGAGTTGTTGTTGGCGTAACACCTACTGTTGGTTTTGGTATAATACTAATTGTAACAATAGTTGAATAATCAATGGCTGTACCTGAAGAACACATGGCTTTTAAACGGTAATAAGTAGTGGTAGTTACAGTACCTGCCGTTAAACTGGCTGGAGTGATTTGACCACCGATATCAACAGGTGTTGTAAACGCTAAGTCTATAGAAGATTGCCACTGATAGGTACTTCCTGTACCATATGAATAGCCGCTTGCTGTTATTACAGGCGTTCCTGAACCGCAATACGTTGCAGATCCGGTTGCTGTACCACCTATAGCACCTGCACAACCCGGAGGAGTTACTTCATAAGCACCCATATCAGGGTTTAAAGCATCCCTGGCTGCTCCATCCATATCAATGGTAACAGCTGCTATAGAAACGCCTTTATTATTAATCGCATCATTTGAAGTATTGTTCAAATGTAAATCTGTAGCAGAAATAAATACGGCTGGAACATTTATTGAATTGGTGTCCTTTGTTGTTGAGGTTTTCCATGCCGCTAATGTTGTAACATCAGCTGAAGCAATATAACCTAATACTCCCTGAGCTCCACTTACATAATAATCGTTGTAATTAATATTTGTAAATGAAGTATTCGGAGCAGATGAATAAAAAGCATAGTTTTTATCTGAAGTTGAACCAGTATTATCCATTGAATTAACAAAAATGTTATTCCTTAAATTTATATTTGTTATAGTAGCTGCATCGAAAAGAATTGCAGTTGTTAATGTAGCTGATGATCTTGTAAAATTGCCATCCATATTAACAGTATTGTAATATATATTTAAGCCCCCCATCGTTCCAGTAAAATACATACCTACCATTGATGTTCCTGAAAATGTAGTCCATCCATCACCTCCTATTGTGTGTATAACATTATTAGCAATGGTAAGATTACTTGCAGGATTTGCAGTACTAACATACATACCCCATCCTCCATAACCGGATGAACCATTATAAGTAATATTATTAATGTTGTTTCTGCTTACTGTACTTGAAACAGTGCCGCTTCCAATGGTCATCCCCACTGGTGTTGTGGCAGAGGTAATAATATTATAAACAGTATTTTGAGAAACCAAGGCAGCAGTTGCATTGGCAAGCATGATACCATCATGGGCAATATAATCAGCAACGGTAGCAGATCCAACTGAATTGCCTGTTATTTGTAAATTATCCATTAAACCGGGATTGGATGTAGCACTTCCTTGCGCCCAAATTCCAATATAAGCTTTTGAAATCGTATTGTTTTGAATCGTAGTATTATCATTATCGGCTCCGCTTGATCCTGCAGTAGCACCACCAACAGAAATACCATATATACCTGAAGTTACTCCTGTTTCTCCAGCCTTGATAATACAATTTTTAATGGTATTATTTGTTGCACCGGCACTTGCACCTAAGCTGGAAAGCATCACAACAGTAGATGCTGCTGCATTGGTATTGATAATACTTAAATTTTGAGTAGTTGTTCCATTGTTAGAACCATCAATCGTAACATAATCAGCACCATTCAATTTGATAATACTGCTAGAAGAACCCGTAATGACAGCAGTTACTCCACTTGCCGGTTTAATGGTTAGCGTATTAATTGCACTTGCTCCTGCATTGGCATTGATAGCAATGGGGAAAGTTTCGGAAGTAGAATAATCAGCATCGGTTAATTCAAATACTACAGCAGCCGTAAAGCAGGTAGTAGCATTGTAGAGATTAACTGCCGTTGTTAATTTATCAAAAGGAGCAGTATGTCCTGTACCAACTAAATAAGTTCCTCCCATGGAAGCACCGTTTCTTACAACCGGAGCCAGGGCATCGTTGGCAGTATTAATATCACCTCCAACAGAAGTGCTTGCATTAAAAGTATAGTTTGCACTGGTAGTCATATCAATGGTAGTGGTCAGGGTTACGTTTTGTGTAGCATTGGCCGCAAGAACGCCTGAACTCAATATTTCATTTATATTAAAACCACCCCCAGATGTAGTTTCTGTAACTGCAACGGTAACAGGATTTACTGAAAAATCGATGGGATCAGCCGAAAAGTTTTTAATAGTTACGATAATATATTCATGGCTGGAATAACATCCCGAAGGAGCAGCAGGAGCTATCAAAGCAAAAACACCCATGTCAACACCTGTTGGTGCATAATTGCCGGCATCGGCACCTATATCGGTAGGAGATAAACCTGAACGGCTTTCTCCATCAAAATCATCGCTAACAGCTGCTATCAATAACCCGGTTCCTTCACAAGGACTCCCGGTTGTTAAATGTAAATCGGGTGAAGCAGAAGTTGGATTTACAAACAAGGGATCGTTGTTTTTGGAATTTGCATCCTGGCCCACTGCAGTTTGCCATGCAATTAAGTCTGCAACATTTAAAGAATTATAATAGCCGAAAATCCCACCTGTTCCATTCGCTAAATAATCATTATAATTAAGCTGCAGTCCGGTTGGATTTGGGGTTGTTCCAGCTAATCTTACAGCATAATGTTTTCCTGTACCTCCACCATTGGAACGGGCATTGAAGAAAATATTATTTTGATATGTACGTAGATTTGTAACCTGGTCGCTACGGAAAGCATAAGTATTTGCAGGGCCTGTGCCATCTACAACATTTGTACCTCCAATATAGATGCTGTTAAAAAGCATAGCAGTATTTGCAGAACTGCCAACATCATACAATCCGGTAATTGAAAAGCCTGCTGTTAATTCAGTACCTGCAGCATCGTAGCCAAGGCGAATTATATTGTTTTGAACAGTATCCAAACCGCTTGAATAGTTAATACCTCTCATATCTGCTGTGGGGGCTGTAGAAATAATATTTAAGCCATAAATTAAATTTCGGGC
>CAZCBG010000124.1:0-7570 GCA_964496885.1 uncultured Bacteroides sp.
TTATCCATTCTGCACCAGCTACTCTTGATGTAGCCGTATTGTATTGAAGTGTGGCAGCAGACCCATAAGTAGGTGCAGCAGAAACCGTTGCAGTCCCCTCCATTGAAAAAACACCATTGACTGTCGGAATGTTTGTAAAGGATTTAAGTCCTGTATTGGATACAGTCAGATTGTTAAATATTGGAGTACCTGTCCCAGCAATGCTTTGGGTAGAGCCCCCAAAAATAACTGTTCCAGAAGCTGCAATAAAAAGACTTGTATTCCCATTAAATGCTGTTGCACTTAAATTATTTTCTATAAGTATACTGCTACCTCCATTTAGACTTCCTCCTAAAAAATTCACATCTCCAGTAAAAGTATGCGTTAAGCTTGTCCCCAAATTTAAAGTCCCGGTTCCCGAACCATTTATTGTTAAAGGGCCACCATTGACATTTCCCTGAAAAGTTGCCGTTCCAGCTGATTTAGATAAGATAATTGTACCGGTTGTGATAAAACCTGCAATGGATTGAGTTGCCACATTACCTGCAATGGTTACACCTCCGGCTCCACTGGTCAGAGTGCCTGCATTGATAAAATCGCCATGTAAAGTGATAAGATTGGCGCCGGGTGTTAAGGTAGCACCAATGTTAATATTTAAGGGGACACTGGTATTGTTTCCTATTTGAACAGCTCCGGGAGTAGTAATAGCTCCTGAATTCATAATTATAATTCCACCACTCCCCATAAATGGGCTGATCCATTCTTCCAATGTAGCGACGTATGCAGCCGGTTTATTATATTGAAGGGTTGCACTTGCACCATATGTGACCACTCCGGTAGTTACAACAACTGAAGCAGTCCCTTCCATCGAAAGGACACCATTTACAGTGGGTGTTGTAGCAAATGTTTTTACCAATGAACCTGACAAGGTAAGATTGTTATAGACCGTTACCTTTGCCGTTTGTGCAACGCCGGTATAGTTTACCAGATTATTGACAGCAGTGGCAGTAAGACCTGTTATGGTTATCGTGCCACCTAAATTAAGTGTGGCGGATGAACCATTTCCATTGATTAATATTCCGGCACCAGTCAAAGCCGTTCTAACAGTGAGTATTCCAGTGTTTGTAGGAGTTCCGGTAACCGCTACACTTCCAATTGAAGTGATGGTTGAGCCGCTGATAGTTTTAGCAGCTCCGCTAAAAGTATGCACACCGGTTCCTAAAGCGTTAAATGTTGTAGCGTTATTGGTAAAATTGCCGCCAAAGTTGTAAGTATTAGCAGCTCCATTTCCAGTAGCAGGTTCTGTCCACACCGCACCACTGTTGAGCGTAACATCACCAGTTAATGTTATAGCACGGACACTTGCACTGGTAGAAGCAAAATTGATAGTGCCGGAAATAACAGTTGCACCTGTTACAGTAAGTGGCCGGTTTTGATTTACAATACCTCCACTGTTGATGGTTAAACCTCCTAATGAAATGGTAGTACCTGTAGAAGTAACAGCAAGAGTTCCTCCACTGTTTACAACAACACTACCAGCAACTGTCCAGTTGCCAGTTGTAGTCAATACATGCGTGCTCTGAATCGTAAAGATATCACCGACAGTAGTAAAGTTGGCAGGATGAGTTCCTGTTCCGTTAGTTGCAGTCCACCAAAGTGTAAGTGTAGTCGGGGAGCCACTGACACCTGTATAATAGATTGTTGCATGAACTGAGGATGAAAAAAACAATACAAACAATACTGCTAAAAAGAAACTTTGTAAAAATTTTAATTTCATAACAGATAATTTTTGATAGATATTTTGTGCAATCATGGATGATTAATTGCGTAATTTTTTTTAGGAAAATGAGAAAGTGTAAATATTTATGAACTTTTCAAGCTTTAGCTTAAAATAATATTTATACCGTAGAGCTTATATATTAAGCCCATAAAAAATACCCGTATTTGTATTTTGGATGGGAAATTTTGGTTGAGGTTTGAAATTAAATATTGGCAAACAAATTGCAGAAAAATCAGTTAAAGTGTTATTGGTGTTGAGGAAAGAATACAGATATGCAAAACGCCGGGCAAAATCTATAGATTTAACTTTTGTGGCTGTTGCAATTTGAGAAATGCAAAAGATTGATAAACTAAAAATGAATAAAAAAAAGTAGGATTCCTTCATTATACTATATTATGTATCAATAATTATCAGAAAAACATTCTGCATCAAATAAAGTTTTGTATTAGGCAGTTAAATTTTTGTTAAATTTTATAATTATTTAAAATAGAGCGAATATGATAATTTAAATTATAATTTACAATTCTTAGGATCTTACTTACTCTAATATATTATTAATTTTATTTTTTTAAAGAGTTTATTCGCATTACAAATCTGTTAATAAAATTTCCACAATTTTAACGAAGTAAAATTATTCAACAGCTTAACTATAATTTGTAAGAAAAAACTTAAATGCTTGTAGGATTAAGTTTATTCGTTTGTAGGATTAAGTTTATAGATTGTAAGATATTTCTTACAAAAAATAACAATACTCAGTTAAAAAAAAGAAAATATCGAAATGACAAAGCAAGTACACTAAAAAAATTGGAAAGTGGCTGATGGTAGACTGGGCTATGTCTTACATTTGAATAGAAACGAAGATTATAAATTGGTGATAATAAGGGTGTGACCTGGAGGCAAGTTGTCACTAAATTACATTCCGACCGTTGAATGCTGGCTTATTTAAACGAAAAAAGGCTGACAAAAGCCAGCCTTTCAACAATTTTTTAATAAATATTAAGCTCTTGCCAATACAGGAAATCTGTTTTGCGCATAATAGAAGGCTCCAAAAAACAATGTATTATAAGCCAAAGTTCCGAACAATTCGTTTCTGAAGAACGGAAGTGCAAGTTCATAACAAAGCCCAAGACCTGCAAGCGTAGCTGGATAAGCAAAAGTTCCACTCATCCAAACGGCAAAATTGGTTACTATAAAAAATATCAAAGATGAAGCAATGGAAGCTACTGCTGTATTGATTGCTGTGGTTTTCTTACGCAACAATATGCCAATACTTACTGTTATAGCGAAACTAATGTAAACCGCATACATTTCTGTATAAAAACCTAAAAACAAATCGCTCACCAACAAAACTGCCAATGGAAGAAGGAATGCAAGGTATTTACGGTTGATGAAACTACCACCAAACAAAGCAATGGCAGCAACTGGCGTTACATTGGGTAAATGAGGAAGTAGGCGGGAAAAAGCAGCTACTACTACCACTGAAATTACGAAAATGAGTCTGGGTGTTATTGTTTTATTCATTCTATTTTGTTTATTATTTGCGTGAACAAAATTATAAAATCATTTGAATTAATAGGTATATTTTTTAAAAACAATTCAATTGGGATTTAGTTTTTATTCCCTTTGTCTTTTGAAATCTTTTTTGATTGCAAGCGAAACGAGTGTTTAAGGCTAAAGCAAAATTTATTTATTATTGTTAATAATGGCTCTGTTTACTAATATTGTGGATAATCATACATATATGAAATTACAAGCAGTTTTTTTAACCACTGAGACACAAAGATCATTGAGATACACTGAGAAAATTTACTTTTTCTCAGTGAACTCTGTGGTTTTATATTTTTTACATTATCTTAAAACAGAACCTCAATAATTTACACTTACTTAAAATAAAACAATTATTCAATTTTTAATAAAGACCCAGCCTGAAGCTTTATGAAAAAGATTTTATACAATTGTTAGTGAATGGGTTACTCCATTCCAGCCCGTCACTTCAGAAAAAATCTGTGTTTAATGAAATTTCCCTGACAGCCCAAACTACATAAAAAGGCATAGGTATTTATATTTGAATTTCAAAAAAAACACTATGTTCTTATCAATCCTTATTTAGCTGTCCAATTATACTCAATAAGATGGATGAATGATGAGGGTCGTTGCAAATAACAGTAATCGTTTTTTGCTGATCGCCTTCCAAACCTTCGGTATAGAACTGGCAACCGATCTTACTGCTTTCACCGGGCTTTAGTATTTTTTTCTCAATTGAAACAATTGCACAGTCGCAGTTCGATTTTACTTTGCGAATAATAAGATCGGTTTTCCCGCTGTTTGTAAACATGAAATCGTGCTGAATCTTAATGCCTGCTTTGACTTCGCCAAATTCATAATTGATATTAGGAAAATTAATTACAGGTGCATCCAATAATTGCTGAGCAGACAAACGAGAAAAATCTTCCTGAATTTCTGCCGATACAAAAATATTTTTTTCAGCCAGGGTATCGTCGTTGGTCTTCAGTATGATTTTATCGAAATTCAAACCCAAGTCATTTCTTTTGCCTGCATCATAAGTTATTATGAAAAATGATTTTTTGCCAGGCCTTATTTTGCATATTTTTCTTGAGAAAGTCAACCAGGGATAGCTAGTTATAACTTCAACCATTAATTTCTTAGTGGCAGTATTAAAAAGCCAAAGGCTATCTATTTTAATATCAGTTGTTTTTAGCTTGTTAAATGCTACATGATTTGTTTTAAAACTTAAATTACCGATGGCTTGAGGATAATCATCGTCAATATATAGACCTTTTTGAATTATTTTCCCATGAATATTCAGTATTACAATTTTATGAGCGCTATCATTGGTATAAACTAAAATAGTTTTATCGAATTTACCGCTTATATTTTTTGTGTGAAAAACGGCAGTTATCCGCCCTTTTTCACCAGGTAAAAGTGGTATTTTGGGGTAACTGACAGACGTACAACCACAACTTGGATAAACAGTTTGTAACAATAAAGGCGCATTTCCGGTATTCTTAAAATCAAATACTGCTTTTACTTCAGTAATTTTAGCTTTGATAGATCCATAATCGTGGCTTAATTTTTTAAACGTAATAATTGGCTTCGTTTGTGACTGTGCAGTCAGGCAAAAAACGAAAAAAGCAAACAATAAGATGAAGTGCTTCATTTTTATTTTATTCATAACGACCGTAAAATTAGAATTAAAATGCTTTTGAAGAGAACTTATTATGCAAAAAAATCTTAAATGCACTGAGTTTAAATTTTCACACTTTGACAAACATAGATATAAATTGTTATTAATTATTTACAAATTGCAGGTTTAAAGCTTTTTACGATTCCAATGCTTTGTGTATTAAAAAAGCAATCTGTCCTGATTCACATGTTTTAAATAATTAATTTTGAAAATTACTTACTTATAGCTGGAAATACAATCAGAATGGAATCGGATTGATCAGCTTCTTGGTATCAATATAATAAGCTTGATTTAACTTAACAAACCTATTTGATGCGTTTAAAAGCAATACTTTTCTTATCATTTACGCTGATTTTCTTTCAAACAAATTTTGCCCAGGAGCAAAAGATTACACCTACATTATCGCAATTGGATTCTATACTGAAAACGAATTGCAATTTAATGAAGCAAATCAATATCAGCGACTTAGATATGCTGATGGTTAACGATTGCAAATTAAATGAAATAGAGGCTTGTCTGGAATTGCTTAAATTTGAAAATATTGAAGCTCAGATTGATTTCAAGAAAAAAGAGGAAATTGCGATTTACGAATACTTTACAGAAACAAGCACTCAAACAGCACAGTTAAGAGTTGTTCTAAACCAGTATATTAGTAATATTGATTTTTGGTTTTATAAAAAAGCAATGGAGTATCAGGCCAAAGAAGATACTGCCAATGCATTTGAAAAAATTGAGAAATCATTATTGGTCAATCCTTTTTACATTCCCTCATTGTATCAAAAAGCAATGATGTATTTAAGGAATTCACAAACAGAATTGGCTTCTAAACTAGCACAATTTGTTGCATTGAATTTGTATCCAACCGGAAACGACTGGATGTTAATCAAAGCAATGAACGAACAAATAAACAAACAATTTAAAACCAGGGGTGAAAAAATGCTTCAGGCTGAATATTGTAATGAGTCGCTTGAAATATTTATGCAAGCTGACAGTTTTTGCAACTATTTCAAATCAAGCGATTGTGAATATTTCAAAAAAGGAATTCTGCTATCAAAATATGGATTGTATCATTCCTATTTGCGGGTTGCCGATCAGGCTATGGATGCACACAAATACGCTATTGCAGAATCATTTGTACTGAAAGCCAAAGAATTTGCAAGCACTAACAGAACAGCCATTCAAACAGATGTAGAAGCTGATAAATTCCTCAAACGTATTTTAACAAAATACATTGAACTTGAATTGTATTACAGGCGTTCTGCCGATTATCCCCAATCGGCTTATTATGCTGAAAAATCAAAGAATTTATGTAGTATTCTTAAAGATAAAGAATGTGAAATGCTGTTGCTGAAAAAAGAGATTAAAATCCCAGAAACAAAACCCCAAATAGACAACTCAATAGCTATTGCAGCTTTGCCAATTCCCCTTTCTCAAAAAAAGCATAAAATAAAAAACTCAGTAAACACAAGGCATCCAAAGATTAAGAAACATTCTTCAATAAAGAAAACAAAACCTACTAAGGAAAAACTGAAGGAAAAACTAACAGAAGTTCCTGTTTTAATTGTTCAACAGAAGATCAAAACAAAAAGCAGGGATTACAATATCTATTGTTCTTTAATAGAAATGGGCGACGAACTTTCAAATAGTACAAAATACGAGGAGGCACTTAATAAATATCAGGCTGCTAAAGAGATTGAAAAAACAGCATTGGCTAAATCGAATTTAGTATTGGATTCCATCATCAATGCAACAGCATATAATATTATTAATTCTCATTTGCAGGTTGCCGGCTTTTTAATATGGGCCAACGAACTGGCTCAAGCGGATACGGTTTATATATTTAGTGTTTCATTACAACAAAAATATCATTTAGAAAATGACGCTGCAACGAAAGCTTCTTTAGACTTATTTAAATCAAAGATAGCCATAAAAGCCTGTCAGAACTTACAGGATGAAATAGACTTACTGAATAATAAAGCTGTAAATTATATAGCTATAAAAGATTTTGAAAAAGCTCAACGCATGCTTAACGAAGCTAATTTATTGATAAACAAACATTCAGAATGCGCCCTGTTTTCAGACAAAACAAATCAGCTGCTAGAAACTACAAAACCTGTGAGCGATTATTATCATTTAAAAGAAATAGCTAAGACTGCTTTCGAAAAGAAGGATTGCAAATCGTTTACCAAAAATTATTACCATGCCGATCAACTTTACCTTCAATTTAAACTGGACAGCCTCGGTATTTCCAACAACAATACCATTGCATATTTGAATTATCAATCGGATGAGCAATTCATGCTGTTTGCGGCCAATTATTTTCTAGAGTATTATGATTTCAACTATTGTCTGGATGCGCTAAAATTATTGAAAAACAAAGGATATCAAGCTGGAAAAGTAAAAGAGATTCAGCTTAAACTGGCACAGCAGCAGTTAAAAATCGACAAATTGCAGCCCCTTTTTGATGCTAATAAAAATACGCTGAAATATACTGGAGATGATAAATGGTTTAGAGTTTTTAATGCTGAATACAAAAGAAACTAAACTTCATTAAATGTTGCAAAGATGAGCATTATTGAATATTATTTTGATTTACAATCGGATGG
>CAZCBG010000125.1:0-7332 GCA_964496885.1 uncultured Bacteroides sp.
AAATACCTTTTTTTTGGGAATGCTCAAAGTGTGCATTTGATAAAATGGATTAAAGCATTAGCGCCTTTGTGTGATGTATATGTCATTTCTTCAACTACTATCCATCCTGATCTGAATAATATTGTTGATATAGATAAATGTTTTTCACTCTATCTTTCTATTGAAGCTGGAGGTGGAAATATTAAGATACTTCAATCTTTATATAAAGTCAATGCTATTATAAAAAGAATTCAGCCAGATGTTGTGAATGCTCATTATATTACGAGTCATGGGCTGATAACATCCATTATAAAACACTGCTGGAACCATAAGTTTCTTTTAATTGCCTCCACCTGGGGAAGTGATATATTGATTACACCTCATAAAAATATAGGCTATAAGATGATTACAAAATTCATTTTAAATACCTCCGATATTATTACTTCCGATGCTCAAGTGATGACAGAAGAGATTAAAAAGCTTAGTAATACAAAAATATTGACATTTACTTTTGGATTGGAATCACTTCCTGAAGTATCCTTAAATGAGAAAAATTTCAATTACTTCTTTTCAAACAGGATTTTGAGTTCTAATTATAACATTGATAAAGTTATTCGACATTTTTCTTCAATTTTTAAACAAAATAAGGAAGCAAAGCTTTATATAGCTAATGAAGGAGAAGGTAAACCTAAATTGAAAGAATTATGCAAACAATTAAATATCGCAACTGCTGTGGAATTTATTGGATTCTTAAACCAAAATGAACAATCGGATTTTTATCGAAAATCAGGATTCTATTATTCCCTTCCTACATCAGATGCTACATCAGTTTCCTTACTGGAAGCAATGGCTTGGGCATGCATTCCTATCGTTTCGGATATTCCTGCCAACAGAGAATGGATAACAAACGAGTACAACGGTATTGTTCTTTCAGCTATCGATATTCCATTTGATCATGAAATTTTGCTGAAAAAAGAAGAAATTATGGGAATAAACAGAACTATTATAGCAGATAAAGCAATTTTTAAAAATTCAATAGCATCATTCTTTAATGAAGTGATAAATTTTAAACCCATAACTAAATGAAGTTACTCATTCTTACTCAATACTTTCCACCTGAAGTAGGAGCTCCTCAAAACCGATTGTACGAATTGGCAGTTCGTTTACAACAGAAAGGAATGGAAATAACCATTTTAACTGCTATGCCCAATTACCCTCAGATGGAAGTGCATACTGCTTATAAAGGGAAATTTTATTGTTATGAAGAGATGAGTAAATTGAAAGTTCATCGTGCCTGGATTTATGTAAGTAAAAGTAAATCAATTCTCAGCCGCTTGATGAATTATTTTTCATTCGTTATCTCATCCTTAATAATTGGACTCTTCAAAATTGAAAAGCAGGATGTAGTATTGGTTGAATCACCTCCTTTATTTCTTGGAATTACGGCTTATTTACTTTCACTTACCAAGCGAGCTAAAATGGTTTTTAATGTTTCTGATCTCTGGCCTGAAAGTGCAGAAAAATTAGGCTTAGTAAGCAATAAAAGGCTATTAAAACTATCGACTTATTTGGAAGAGTTTTGCTATAAGCAATCTGCTTTAATTACTGGTCAGACTCAAGGGATTTGTGCAAATATTTCATCCCGCTTTCCTGAAAAGAAAGTTTATTGGCTTAAAAATGGCGTAGATATTAATTTTTATAATTCTGAAAAAATTTCAGAAACAAACTGGCGTTTTGAAAACGGATATAAAATAGATGATTTTTTATTAATTTATGCCGGTATCATTGGCTATGCTCAAGGACTTGAAATTATCATTGAAGCTGCAAAAAACTTTCATGATCAACCCAGTATTAAATTCATTATGTTGGGAAGTGGTCCCGAAAAAGAAAAATTGCAGAAATTAAGCAAAGAGCTTGGTTTAACGAATGTTTATTTTTATGATGTTGTTCCTAAACACCAAATGCAAAATATCCTGATTTCAACAGATGTATCTATTATTCCTTTACGAAAATTAGATTTGTTTAAGGGAGCCATCCCTTCAAAAATATTTGAATCCTTAGCCCTTAAAAGACCCATATTACTAGGTGTTGATGGTGAAGCCAGAGATCTTTTTATCGAAAAGGGTCAATGCGGTTTGTTCTTTGAACCGGAGGATGTTTCAAGTTTAGTTAAAAGCATTGATTTTCTGATTCAGCATCCTGAATTAAGAACTAAATATGGAAACAATGGTTACGAATTTGTTGCCGCATACTTTAACAGAGATATCATTGCCAAAGAATTCTGGGAAGAACTTAAATTATTGAAGTAAACAGCTTATTTATTTTAATACCTGCAATTTATTTACCTTGTAAACCCGAATAGTTTCATTTTTATTGATAGGATTTGCTTTGTGTAAAAGTTTATCGAGAAACCCCGGTTTAAATTCATTTAAAAAGCTTAATTTCCCATAAGAATGTTCTAAATAATTTACTCTTGCAATTATATTTTTATCTGAAATAAAATAGATATAGTCAGGTGTAATTTTATTTAAAAAAACCGGATTTTTAATTTCAAAAACATAAGCAGATCTTCTTTCAATAAGGCTTGTATCTGAATTGCTGATTTTTTCTAAAGAAAAGTTATAAAATGTCAACCATTTTTTGCTGTAAAAGCTTGGCAACATGATGTTACCAGCGCTATTTGAATACTCTACAAGAATTGTATTTGCATTTTTGTCATCTTGAATAGCTGCCATTGATTCCACCCTGGCTTTCTTACTGTAATAGGTAACTGACAATGGAATCAACAATGTATTTATCACTAAGAAGATGATAAAGAAATTGTTTAGAATTTTTTTTGTTTTTAAATTTCCATTGCTGTAAACAATATAAAGGCCTGTTTGTCCTAATATTACAAACATAGGTATCAACGTAAATATAAATCTTTCTTGTTTGTTGGGGTAGAACGAATGAAAAACAAGAAAAAACAATGTCGGAACAAAAATTAAAAGCGTCTTTTTATGGATGCTTTTATACATTCCATACCAATAGACAATGCCAAGAGGGAGCAATAATAAACCAGTCAGAACCAGCATATAGGAATACCATGCATTTGTAATATAAGCATCTTTATTGGCAATGTTGTACATCACGTATTCCTGCATTTCGGCAAAAGGTCTTCCCCAGATAAAAAAATCAATACCTCCTTGGATCAGAACAACTGACAAAATTGTTCCAAGGGTAAATAACAATGCTTTTGGGAATTTATTAAGATACAATATTACAATACCCATTCCGATGATGTAAACACTTGTTTGGAAACGTGTTGAAAAAGCAAATCCGGCAATAAAACCTGCCAGTAAAAAAGGAAATAGTTTATTGGTATCCTGGTTTTTATATACTATCCAAGTGGACCATAATAAAAATGGAATACAAACCATTTCAACAAGATTCCGAACGCTCAACCATGGCATTAGCCATAAAATGGCTAAAATAAAAGCAACTATTTTTGCATTACTGATATCTGATATTTTTTCAGTGATTTTATATGCAAAATACACAATTGATAAAGAATAAATTGCATGTATAAGCCTTATGATGAACATTTTAGAATCAGTTGACAAGTATGAAAACAGATTCATCATACAAAACAGGCAATAATGAATGCCCACATAGAAAAAACTATGTCCTTCGGGTTTAGGATTTATCTGGTTCCATGGCAGCCAATCATTGTAATCATAGCCATCAGCCCATGATTGTGCTGCTTCAACGATTAAAAAGTGGTCATCATGATAGCCATAACCCTTGGCAAAAATTACAGCGATGAGTCTGAGAATAAGTGCAATTCCAAGAATTTGCTGAATGCTCAGCTTTTTTGATATTAACTCGTATAAGTTAATTTTCATAATAGTAAGTATTAATTTGTTGCAAATTCTTAATTTATTTCAACTGGATGAATGTTGGATTCTGCATCAGTTTTTGACCAAAGATAAATTAATGGAAGCATTAGTCCAATAAGTGGAGCTCCACCTCCTGTGTCGAATAAATCATTCGTCATGCAGGATAATAAAATGATTAAATTAAAAGCCAGTAAGATAGGTGATTTAGTTTTTATCCAGTAGAAAAAATTAAAAGCAAAGAATGCGATCAATGCGAGTATTCCTAAAATACCATTTTTCCCAAATGTTCTGAGGTATTGGTTATGAGGATTGGTTTGCTCTTGAAAATTATAAATATAGCCAAATTCTTTGTATTTTATCGTCATTTCGTCCGTTAAATCTCCTGTTCCAACTCCAAAAATAAAATTTGATTTTATAATGTCAAGCGTTGTAATAATTGAATTCTTTCTTAATGATGTTGATTCTAAAGATTGTTCAGCTTTAGCCTTCAAATCAGGTGCCTTTTTTTCAATCATTACTTTTTCTTCTTTAAAGAAACTTATAAAACGCATTTCTTTTCCGAAAACTAAAATAAAAAGAGAGCAAAACACAAGCGTGAAAAAAATCAACTTGCTTTGTCGTTTCTTGAAATAAATAATTAGAAATAAGGTATTTGTTAAATAAAAATAAATGATAACTGATTTTGTTTGCAAGAGAATAATTACCAATGCAAACAAAAGTAGTGAAGAAATTAAAATATAATTTTGGGCTTTTTGATTAAAGAAAGTGCCAAAGATATCTTTTTTATTAAAAACCCATAAACATAGAAAATATGCCAAAGCCAGATAATATGAAAAAGATCCTGTTTCGCGAAGTAAATAGGTGTAGAAAAAGTAGTAAGCGTTTCCAGTGTCAATATATCTAATTAAGGCAAGCGTTAAAATAAATAATGTTTTAATTAAACATCCAATGATAAACCCGCTAAGTATCAACGAGAATGTCTTGTTTGAATAAGTTTGTTTGATAGTAAAAAGAATAAATGGCAGTAAAAATATAGGTAATGTCCTTGACAATTCGAAGCTTGCCGCTGAAAAGTTTGATGTATTTATCAATCCTAATAATCCTACAACAAATGTTGAAGAAGTAAAAAGAAGTATTGTAAGATTTTCTTTAGCAAAAAAGACGTTGTTTTTGAAAAAACTGATAAACCAGAATATGGCAATTAAAATAAACGGTATGGTTGTGAGTTCAGGTTTTATTCCAAGTGTAAGAGTTGCTAGAAAAAGCAAGTAAGCTAAAATACTTGAATTTAAATTCATTTTATCAATTTTAAGTGAGATGCAAAGTTAAATAAAAAAATAGTCTTGGTATCTATTTTGGATAAATGTGATAACTTAACTTTGTTTTAAACAGATTTCGGTTGATAAAAACTGATGTTTATCTTATTTACTTTAATTCAGTTTCATTACTTTTGTGCAAAATTTTTATAATGGTTGCAGATTATACCGAAGATAGTATTCGGTCGTTGGATTGGAATGAACATATCAGGTTACGTCCGGGTATGTATATCGGGAAATTAGGCGATGGTGCATCACAGGATGATGGTATCTATGTCCTGGTAAAAGAAATTGTGGATAATGCTATCGATGAGTTTGTTATGGGTTTTGGCAGAACTGTCGAGATATCTATACAGGATCAGAAGGTTACAATCCGTGATTATGGTCGTGGTATGCCATTAGGGAAAGTAATTGATTGCGTGTCAAAAATTAATACGGGTGCTAAATACGATTCAAAGGTTTTTCAAAAAGCTGTAGGGCTCAATGGGGTAGGTACTAAAGCTGTAAATGCACTTACTTCCTATTTTAAGGTTCAGGCTATTCGCGAAGGAAAAACCAAAATCGTAGAATTTAGCAAAGGTTTTGTAACAAAAGATAATGAAATTCAGTCATCTGAATTGAGGAATGGGACCATTATCACTTTTGTACCTGATGCTGAAATATTCGGTCATTATCATTTTATAGATGAATATCTTGATAAATTACTCTGGAATTATGCTTATCTTAATAATGGCTTAACCATCAATTTTAATGGTAATAAATTTATAGCTAAAAACGGATTGCTCGATTTATTGGAAAGCAACATCAATGGTTCAACAACTTATCCAATTATTCATATAAAAGAAGATGATCTTGAGTTTGCATTTTCGCACAGCACAAGTCAATATATTGAAGAATATTACTCTTTTGTAAATGGGCAGCATACTACACAGGGTGGGACCCATCAGGCTGCTTTTCGTGAAGCAATCGTAAAAACAATCCGAGAGTTTTATAAAAAAGATTTTGAGCCTAGTGATATAAGGAGCTCAATTGTTGTAGCCCTGAGTTTTAAAATACAGGAACCTGTTTTTGAATCACAGACCAAAACAAAATTAGGTTCGATGTATATTGAACCAAATGGAGCAACCGTTCGAAATTACATCATGGATATTGTAAAGCGTAATCTTGATAACTATTTGCATATTAATTCCGAAACGGCTGAATTATTGTTGAGAAAAATTATGCAGTCGGAAAAGGAACGCAAGGAAATGGCCAATATCAAGAAAGCTGCCCGCGAAAGTGTCAAAAAAGTAAGCTTGCATAATAAAAAATTGAGAGATTGCCGTGTACATTACGACAGTAATGACGAAAGACGTCTTGAAACCACTTTGTTTATTACTGAAGGAGATTCTGCGAGTGGTTCAATCACTAAATCAAGAGATGTCAACACTCAGGCTGTTTTTAGTTTAAAAGGTAAGCCTTTGAATTGTTATGGTATGTCGAAAAAAGTAGTGTATGAAAACGAAGAATTTAATTTATTACAGGCTGCATTAAATATTGATGAAGATATTGAAAATTTGAGGTATAACAATATTGTAGTTGCAACTGATGCCGATGTAGATGGTATGCATATTCGTTTGCTCTTGTTGACATTTTTTCTTCAATTTTTCCCAGACCTTGTAAAACTAGGACATTTGTATATACTTCAAACACCTTTGTTTAGGGTACGCAATAAACAAAAAACAATTTATTGTTATTCTGAAGAAGAACGTGTAAATGCAATTTCACAACTAGGTACCAATCCTGAAATAACCCGTTTTAAAGGATTGGGTGAAATCTCTCCTGATGAATTCAGACATTTTATTGGTCAAAACATACGTCTGGAACCAGTTATTCTGAAAAAGGATTCTTCCATTAAAAGTATATTAGAATTCTATATGGGTAAAAATACACCTGACAGGCAGGCATTTATTATCGAAAACTTGAGAGTTGAATTAGAAGCTTAAAACCGTAAACTTTTTTCAGCATACCGTAAACTGATTTTAGTTTTAAAATTTATCAAAGCGTTTTTACTTTTGTATGTTTATTATTTATCTAAGAATGAATGAATGCTTAATTTTTTGATATAAGTAATAAGAATAATATAATGTCGTATTAATTAGGTTTTAAGGAATATATTT
>CAZCBG010000126.1:0-7263 GCA_964496885.1 uncultured Bacteroides sp.
CTATTAAATATTTTATAAAAATTTAGCTTGAAAATTTAATAGCATATTATTTTCTTTTATAAATATTATCAATGGAAACACCTATACTTTTTCTCATTTTTAACCGACCAGATACTACACATAGGGTTTTTGATGAAATAAAACAACAACAACCAAAATATTTATATGTGGCTGCTGATGGTCCACGAAATAACAGAAAAAACGAATTTGAATATTGTGAACAAACACGAGCAATTATTGAAGAAATAGATTGGGATTGTGATGTGAAAACACTTTTTAGAGATCATAATTTGGGTTGTGGAAAAGCTGTAAGCTCTGCTATAACTTGGTTTTTTGAAAATGTAGAACAAGGAATAATTTTAGAAGATGATTGTTTGCCGCATCCAGATTTTTTTAAGTATTGTGAAGAATTGCTTGATTTATATAAAGACAATGAGGGAGTTATGCTAATAAGTGGTGATAATTTTCAGAAAGGAATTAAACGAGGTGAAGCATCCTATTATTTTTCGGCATATCCTCATATTTGGGGATGGGCAAGCTGGAGAAGAGCCTGGAATAAATATGATTTTTTATTAAAAAATTATTCATCCAAAGAATTTAAAGTGACGTTGAAACATTATTTCCCATTGTGGACAGAACGTCAGCTTTGGTTGGATAGATTTTTATTAATAAAAAAACAAGCCATCAATACCTGGGATTATCAGTTTATTTTTACTATTTGGGAAAATAAAGGATTAGCAATTCTGCCCAATGTAAATTTGATTTCAAACATTGGTTTTCATGGAAATTCAACTCATACAAATGATCCGAATCATATATATGCAAATATTCCTTCTCAGAATATAATTCCTTTAAATCATCCTTTAGTAATTGAGCGGAATTTAACGGCAGATGAATATTTTTATAAAACCTATAACTACAAATCATTACTAAGTATATTATATCGAACAATCAAAAGGATAATTAAAAAATAATAATTTCAGAATGGATATTAAATTATTTATTCCTCCAATTATCGGAGGCATTTTTAAGAGAATTAAAATGCAATTTGTCAGGAAATACCAGATAGGTAAATACTTTATTGATATTTCACCAGGTATGGCATTACCTAGCAATCAAAAGAAATACAAGTTATACGATAGGTTTTTACCTGTCTTGGCTGGTCAACTATCAGGAAATGGTATAATTATTGATGTAGGTGCAAATATTGGTGACACGGCTATAGCCATGCTTCAAAATTGCCAAAACCCAATTTATTGTGTTGAGCCATCTGTGTATTTTTTTAAATTTCTTGAAAAAAATCTAAAAAAATTATCTTTGACAGATCAACAAAGAATTAAAACGATACAAAAATTAGCCGGAACAGGTCGGATTTCTGGAGAACTTGAGCATTTGAAAGGAACTGCAAGTATAAAAATAATAGAAAATGAAGGTGAATCAACACATGTCCCTTTAGATAGTTTAGTGGATGTTGCTGATGTTGTGCTATTAAAGGTTGATACCGATGGTTTTGACTTTGATGTAATAAAATCAGCTGAGAAGATATTGACCAACTCAGAACCAATTTTATTTTGGGAAAACGAAATTTCAGAAGACTTTCAATACAAGGGATTTGAAGAGCTCTATGTTTTATTGACAGAAAAAAAATATAAGTATATCTATGTTTTTGATAATTTTGGAAATTTGCTGCTTGAGGAATGTAATTTTGAAACATTGAAAAGTATAAATGCCTATTTATATAGCATGAAAACACAGAATTGTACGAGAACATTCCATTATACAGATATACTTGCAGCTACTGAAAAAAATATTTCGATAGTTCGTAATGCAATAAGTGAATATAAAAAGGAATGGATTAACAAATAACAGGATTTAAAACAAAAAAAATGCAGCAGAAAATATTAAAGTGGGGAAGTAATTGCATACATTTTCTTACAGCTCCCTTACAACGAAAAGCTGAAACTTCTTTACTGGCATTAGGAAGTTTGTTGTCAAATCAACAGTGGTCTATACCATCAAACAATATCAATGATTTTGAGTTTAAGATTTTTTCGCAGCGTGGCGAAGATGGCATCATTCAATATTTAATAAAACATCTTTCTATCAAAAACGAAACATTTATTGAATTCGGTGTTGAGAATTATATGGAATCAAACACCCGGTTTTTAATGATGCATAACAACTGGAGTGGATTTGTTATAGATGGATCGGAAGAAGCAATGAAAAGTCTCAAAAATCGAGAATGGTTCTGGGCTTACGATTTGCATGCCAAAACTGCGTTTATTGATAAGGAGAATATAATGCAGTTGTTGAATGAATCTGGTTTTAAGGATTTAGGTCTGTTGAGTATTGATATTGATGGGAATGATTATTGGATTTTTGAGCAAATTGATATGTTAAAGCTTAACCCCTCAATTATTGTTGCCGAATACAATGCTCTTTTTGGTGCCGAACGGGCGATCTCAGTTCCTTACAATAAGAACTTCTATCGAACAGCAGCTCATTTCAGTAATCTTTATTTTGGAGCTTCTTTAGCTGCTTTACAGCATATTGCCAAACAAAAGAATTATGAATTAGTTGGATGTAACAAGGCAGGTACCAATGCTTTTTTTGTCAGAAAAGATTTGTTAAACGAAAAGATTTGCCCTATTCCTGTTCATATTGCCTACAAAGAAGATAAATGCAGGCAAAGCAGAGACAAAAACAATAAACTCTCTTTACTCTCTGGCGATGAAAGAATGAATGCCATTAAAGGGCTTGATGTAGTAAATGTGATTACAGATACGATTGAAAAACTATAAGATAGTATCTTTAATATTCAATTTATATATTTTAAAAATCTAATTTTTCTAATAAGATGCAATCCAAAAAACTACGAATAATGTTTGATTACCAGTCGATTTCTTTTCAAAGATTCGGAGGCGTATCAAGGTATATTTTTGATTTAGCATCAACATTTTCAATAGACAACGATGTTAAAGTTCCTGTTATTTGTCCAAAAAGTTATTATTTCGAATCTTTTTTTTGTAGAAAAAGTTCTAAATTTGCTTTATGGAGATGGAGCAAATTAATTTTATTTCCTTTAAATAAGCTTTATAATATTCTAATATTAATTCTTTTTAAACCAGATATTTTACATTTATCATATTATAATTCATATATATTACCATTTATACCTTCAAATACATGTTTAGTAGTTACTGCTCATGATATGATACATGAAATTTATCCTAATTTTTTTCCAAAATGGGACTTTACAAGTATTCATAAACGCAAAACTTTTAAAAGAGCAAATTTAATAATTGCAATTTCTGAAAATACAAAAAAAGACCTGATTAGATTTTTTAATATAAGCCCTGAGAAAATTAAAGTTATATATCATGGAAATCCAATTAGAAATGAAATTAATTTTAATGAAGTTGAAAGGCTTATTGAAAATAAATATTTTTTATTTGTTGGACAGCGAGATAAATATAAAAATTTTAATGTATTATTAAAAGCTATTGCACCAATATTAATAAAAACTCAATTTACTTTGCTTTGTGTAGGAGGTAAACCTTTTTCTAATGAAGAAATCACTCAAATTGATTTACTTAAAATTTCTCAATGGGTTAAAAAGAAAGATTGTAATGAAAAACAACTAATTTCTGCGTATAAAAATGCAATTTGTACAATATTCCCTTCTGAATATGAGGGCTTTGGATTTCCTATACTTGAATCATGGGCAATGGAATGCCCTATTATTCTTAGTAATTCTAGTTGTTTTCCGGAAATAGCTAAAGATGCTGCCTTGTATTTTGATGCTCATAACGAAATAGAATTGAGATATAATATTGAAAGAATTATTTTAGATGAAAATCTAAGAAAAACATTAGTAGAAAAGGGGAAATCATATATAGCGGAATATACTATCGAGAAAACTACGTCTCAAACACTTGAAGCCTATTTTCAAGCTATTGAGAAATTTAAATTTTCAATAATTTAACAATGACAATAAACATACCTCTGATAAGCATCATAACCGTTGTTTTTAATGCCAAAAATGACTTGGAAAAAACGATAAAGAGTATTCAAAAACAAAGTTTTAAAGATTTTGAATACATCGTTGTGGATGGCGGGTCAAAAGATGGAACATTAGATATCATTAATCAATATAATCAGCATATAACAACCTGGATTTCTGAACCAGACCGCGGTTTGTACGATGCCATGAATAAAGGTATCCTGCTTTCAAAAGGGAAGTTTTTATGGTTTATCAATGCTGGTGATGAAATTTATGAAGCAACTACCCTTGAAAATCTATTTGCAATTGACGGTTTTTCGTCTGACATTTATTATGGAGAAACTGCCCTTATTGATGAAAATGGGAATATACTGGGTACAAGAAGTAAAATGAGTACGCGTAAACTTCCTGAAAAATTAAACTGGAAAAGCTTACAAAGAGGAATGGTAGTTCAGCATCAGTCCTTTATTGTCAGCAAAGAAAAATCAGTATTGTATAATTTAAATTATAAAGTTTCAGCGGATATTGACTGGGTCATTATTTGCTTAAAAAACTCAACTAAGATAACGCATGCTAATTTGATATTGTCTAAATTTCTGACAACAATGACATTAGGTATCCCCGGTGGAGGCTTCTCATCAAAAAACCATACATTAGCATTAAAAGAAAGATTCGAGATATTTAATATTCATTATGGCATCTTCGCAAATGTATTCAATCATTTGTTTATTTTGCTGAGAGCCATTGTAAAATATCTTCAGCAACTTATTCCTTTTTCTTCATAAAATTGCTGTAAATAATTCCAGAGATAGCCAGTAATACAAACAAAATAGAACCAAAGAGGGAAATGCTTTGAGCTCTGTAATAAGTTGCAGGTTCAAAACGAAATTCTACATTGTGAACTCCGCCAGGTATAACTGCAGCTCTTAGTACGTAATTAACCCTTAAATGAGCTTCTTTTTTCCCATCAATATACATATTCCATCCTTTGCCACTATTGTAATAAACTTCAGAAAAAACAGCCAATTGTTTTTGCTCTGTTTTGCATTGATAAGAAATATAATCTGGTCTTATTTCAATGAGCTTTATGCTTGCTTTTGATAAAGAAGTGTCATTTGTATTCTGCAAATCAGTAAGCATGGATGCATATTTTTTATCAACAATCGCTGTAGTACGAGGATCAAAATCCTTCAATCCGGCTATTTCCTCATCAGCATTTGCAACCAATTTCGTATTTTTTACAAACCAGGCATATCCCAATGCAGATTTGTTTAAGATGGGTTGTCCATCTGGATTGACAATGATATATTTAGCATTTAACATGTTTAATATTTTCAATTTTGTTAAAGCACTATCAATGGTGGCATAGCTTACAGAATTTTTAAAGACCGATTGCAAATAAGCAATTTCAGGTTGAATTGAACGATCAACCAAATCCTGATACCTTCTGAGTTTTGCTGCATGATAACCACCAATGGATTTGTGAAAATAGGATGTGTGAGATTCGTTGAATGGATTTTTAGTTAAATTTAACACCCTGTAATCTAAATCTTTATCTTCTAAAATGTATAAATCGGCTTGGGTTGGTGAAATTAAGTTGGCTGTTTCCCTTTTTGAAATAAAGTTGTCAGCATTCAAATATCTTTTATCAACCATCCACATATCTGCTAAAACAAGCACTGCTAAAATTCCTAAGAAATATTTCTGACCCAGCTTCTTTGTAAAATAAAAATAGATTGAAATCCCGGCTAAAGCAATAAATATCAATGATCTGATAGCATCACTCCGTAACAAAGATTCCCTGTCGGTAGGTAAAGTTCCTTTGAGCCAATCTGGTAATTGTGCATCTGAAGGAGATGTGAAACTGAAAAAGGAAGATGAAAATAGTATAAATAATATCAAAACCCCACCAACAATAAATGAGGACCATTTGAATGCTTTTATAAATTCAGCTTTTGTAATTTCCTGTTTTAATATTTTATCGAGTGCCAAAATTCCAAGAAATGGTATACAAATACCCGCAATTACCAATATCATGGAAACTGTCCGAAATTTATTGTACAATGGAAAATAATCTAAAAACAGGTCAGTTAGAAAGAAATTTTTACCCCAGGCCAGCATAAATGAAAACGCAATACTGCCTAACAACCACCATTTTATTGAACCTTTGACAATAAAAATCCCCAATACAAATAAAAAGATGGTAATAGCACCTAAATAACAAGGACCTTCTGTAAAAGGTTGTGGCCCCCAATAAAGCGGCAATTGTGTGATGATTTTTTTTGCATTCGGCGCATTGTTCTGAACTAAAAATTTATAGGTTTCGGAACTTTCGGGTAATGCGCCTCCTGATGAACCACCCATCAGATTGGGTATTAATAAATTCATGGTTTCGCCAATACCATAACTCCATGCAGTGGCATAATCTTTATCTAAACCTGAAGTTTTATTCCCCATATTATCGGTTAATTCAGACTTTCCACGAATAGAATCTTCAGCGTATTCATAAGTGATAAATAAATCTCGTGAATGTGGCAGTACAGCTAGAAATACCGATAGCAGAAGTATTGAGGATGAAATTGCAAAATGTTTGTAATTCTTTTCATAAATATATTGAATACTCATAATTACTACAAGTAACATAATCATTAAAGCCAGATAATAAGTAATTTGAGGGTGGTTAGAGGCAACTTCGCAGCCCAGACTCAAAGCAGTCAATAATCCTCCCCATAAATATTTCCGCTTGTAAACCAGTAAAATTCCGGCAATTACCAGTGGGATAAAAGCTATTGCATAAGCTTTTGTAATATGACCAACAGATATTATGATGAAATTATAGGAGCCAAATGCAATGATAATAGCTCCCAGAAAGGCTATCCATTTGTTTACTTTTAAAGAGATAAATAAAAAATAAGCACAAATTAAATAAGTGAAAATTATTGCCATGTTTAGATAAGGCAAGAAACCGAAAAAAGACAGCAAATTGAAGCAATAACTGAATACATTCCTTGATGCTTCACCCATAATCTGAAAAGCAGGCATTCCTCCAAACATAGATGTTGTCCATAAAGAATATTCTCCAGTTTTAACTTGGTAATCCGACAATTCCTTCATCATACCGGTAACATTAACCATGTCGGACTGCTGTATTGATTTTCCTTCAATAACAGGGCTGAAATAGATGACTACCATTAGTAAAAACAGGCCAATAATCATAAGGTGTTGCCAAACAGAAGCTTGTATTTTTATTTTAAAATTCA
>CAZCBG010000127.1:0-7245 GCA_964496885.1 uncultured Bacteroides sp.
ACTTTGTCGTTGTGTATTATAATAGTGTTGGCTGTTCCTAAGTCAATTGCTATTTCTTTTGTTAAAAAAGAAAAAAGTCCCATATTTTTTTAATTTGATTCCTGATAAAAACGTTATACCTTACGTAAAATCAGAAAATTAGTTACCATTATTAATTAATCAATGTTTAAAATGCCTCTTTCCAGTAAAAACCATTGTCATTTGGTGAAGGTTGCAAAAGTCTATACTCTCCTGATCTTTTATTGAACCGCCTGGTTGTATGACAGCTTTTACGCCTTCATTGTTTGCTATTTCAACGGAATCAGCAAAAGGGAAAAAAGCATCAGAAGCCATTACAGCTCCATTCAAATCAAAGCCAAATGTTTTGGCTTTGACAATTGCTTGTTTCAATGCATCTACCCTTGAAGTTTGTCCCACTCCACTGGCCAGCAATTGTTTGTTTTTTACAAGAATGATCGCATTAGATTTTGTATGTTTAACAAGAATATTGGCAAATAGCATATCTGTAATTTGCGCATCAGTGGGTAAAACATCTGTAACAGTTTTCAAGTCTTCTGGTTTTTCAACAAAAGTATCCCTTTTTTGGGCTATCACTCCATTTAATACCGTTTTGAATTGCTTGTCGTTCAGTACAAAATCTTTAGACTGCAAAATTATTCTATTTTTCTTAGATTTTAGTATTTCTAAGCTTTTATTTTCATAATTAGGTGCAATTATTATTTCAAAGAACAATTTGTTGATTTCAACTGCAGTTTCCTCATCAAGTATGCGATTACAAATTAAGATGCCTCCAAAAGCCGAAATTGGGTCAGCCGCAAGGGCATCTTTCCATGCATCAAAGAGTTTATTCCTGCTTGCTAATCCACAAGCATTGTTGTGTTTGATAATAACAAAAGTAGTTTCCTCAAAATCCTTAATTAAAGCAACTGCAGCATCAATATCCAGCAAATTGTTGTAAGATAGATCCTTCCCATGGAGCTGACAAAAGTAATCGGCTATATCTCCATGAAAAATAGCTTGTTGATGTGGATTTTCGCCATATCGCATCGCATTACTCTGTAAAATACTTTGTTTAAAAATGCTGAGTTGTATATCTTGGTTGAAATAATTAAAAATATGGGTGTCGTAATGCGAAGAAATATTAAAGGCTTTACAGGCAAATAATTTTCTGTCCGATAAATCGGTAAATCCCTGCTTTTCGTTAAGTAAAAATAAAAAATTATCATATTCTGAAGCAGAAGGGATGATTACAACATCTTTATAGTTCTTTGCCGCTGCTCTTATCAGAGAGATGCCACCGATATCAATTTTTTCAATGATTTCCACTTCATTTACAGTAGATGCTACTGTTTGCTCAAAAGGGTATAAATCAACAATAACAAGGTCAATTTCGGGAATCCCATATTCCTGAAGTTGCTGTAAATCAGAATCTACATCACGTCTTCCTAGTATTCCTCCAAATATTTTTGGATGAAGGGTTTTAACCCGTCCTCCCAATATAGATGGATATGAAGTCAAAGAATCAACTGCAATTGCATCGATGCCGAGACTTTTAATAAAATCAAAACTACCACCCGTTGAATACAGTGTAACATTTAGTTCGTTTAATTTTCTAATAATAGGTTCTATCCCATCTTTAGAAAAAACAGAAATGAGGGCGCTGTTAATTTTTTTCATATAAATTTTATGTTTTAAAACTGAAAATCAGCAGGGTAATAAAAAATTAATATTTTGCAATTTTATTAAAAAATTAGCTTAAAACCCAATTTATTTTCATATATATTTATAATTTTACAGAATATTATAATTTATAAAAATTGTTGAAATTCAGCTAAAAGAAATGAAACACAAATTATTTATTTTTGTTAAATTATTTAGAGAAAGTTATTTGTTTGCTTTTCAGGCAATCATCGCAAATAAATTGCGGACCTTACTCACCTTGTCAGGGATTACCATAGGGATTTTTTCAATTATTTCCGTTTTTACAGTTTTTGATTCCCTTGAAAATAAGATAACAAGCAGCATTGCTTCACTGGGGGATAATGTTTTATTTGTTCAGAAATGGCCATGGGATTTTGGTAGCGATTATCCCTGGTGGAAATATATGAGCCGACCCGTTGCCAAAATCAATGAACTGGCTGAAATTGAAAAAAGAAGCGAAGCATTCAGTGCTGCAACATTTATTGTAGGAAATTCAAAAACAGTAAAATATAAAAACAACAGCATTTCAAACACTCAGATAATGGCTGTTTCGGAAGACTATGACAAAGTAATGTCAGTCAACATTGATCAGGGACGATATTTTTCGTTGAGCGAGTCTGCGGGAGGAAGACCGGTGGCAATCATCGGAAACGAAATTGCTGTAAATCTAATGAACAATGCAGATCCATTAGGGAAAGAAATAACCGTATTTGGCAGAAAATTGAAAGTGGTGGGTGTTTTCAAAAAAGAAGGCGATGTAACGATTGGGCGAAGTTCAGATAATCAGGTAATGCTGCCCATAAATTTCGCACGAAATGTAATGGATATTACCGACGAAAGTAACGACCCTACAATAATTGTAAAAGCAAAGCCAAATGTGAGTAACCAGGAGTTGAAAGACGAGCTCACAGGGATCATGCGTTCAGTAAGACGTTTAAAACCATCGGCTGAAGATAATTTTGCCATCAACGAAATGAGCTTAATTACCAAAGGCTTCGAAGGTATATTCAGTACAATCAGTATCATTGGCTGGATTATTGGTGCTTTCTCATTAATTGTAGGAGGCTTTGGAATTGCCAATATCATGTTTGTTTCTGTAAAAGAAAGAACAAGTATTATTGGAATTCAAAAATCCCTGGGTGCAAAAAACTATTTTATTTTATTACAGTTTTTATTTGAAGCCATTTTCCTTTCTCTTATCGGGGGTGCATTGGGCTTATTCATCATCTTTGCAGGAACCCTCATTGTTACTTATACATTAGATTTTTCCCTGAGTTTAACATTGGGAAATATTATCTTAGGCTTGAGCGTTTCTTTTATCATTGGTTTAATTGCAGGATTTATACCTGCTTTTAGTGCGTCCCGTCTCAATCCTGTAGATGCCATCCGTTCATCTAATTAGATTTTTTTTGAATTGGGTCTAGTATATGTAGTGCTTTGCTGATGGTACTCACATTTTCGAAAATGATGGAAAGTTTGCCTTTATTTTCTTTCATTCTTACCAGTCGAGGGTTAAGTTGCAGGTAATGTAAGAGTTTTGTAAACTCATCCGATTGAAAATAAGGAGAATCCTGATTGGCTATAAAATAGGCAATCATCTTTTGTTGTTTCAATATCATTTTCTCAAAACCGATTTGTTTCGCAATTCTACGCAGTTGTATGGTGTTTACCAGTTCTTCGGTAGGTTCGGGAATTGCACCAAAACGATCGATGAGCCTGGTTTTGAAGGCTGCCAATTCTTCATCCGATTCAAGGCTGTCAAGTTCTTTGTAAAGGCTCAGTCTTTCAGTGATATTTCGTATGTATTCGTCAGGTATCATGAGCTCAAGATCCGTTTCGATGGTGCATTCTTTTACAAACACAATTTCGTCTTTTTCGTTGTGGTACAATGCTCTGAAATCATTCTCTTTCAATTCGGTGATGGCTTCATCCAGAATTTTATGATACATGTCAAAGCCAATTTCAGAGATAAACCCGCTTTGTTCGCCTCCCAGAATATCCCCTGCGCCTCGGATGTCCAGATCGCGCATTGCAATGTTAAAACCACTACCGATTTCGGAAAATTCTTCGATGGCTTTTAGTCTTTTACGGGCTTCGTCGGTAAGCACTGTTAAAGGTGGAGCGATTAAAAAGCAGAAGGATTTTTTGTTGGAACGTCCCACTCGACCCCGCAACTGGTGTAAATCGCTCAAGCCATAAGTATGAGCCTCATTGATGATGATGGTATTGGCATTCGGGATGTCAAGGCCATTTTCGATAATGGTGGTTGCCAACAATACATCGTATTCACCGTCAATAAAATCGAGCATAATTTTTTCGAGTTTATGCCCTTCCATCTGACCGTGTCCGATGGCTACTTTGATGTCGGGCAATAAACGTTGAAGCATTCCTGCCACTTCCAGTATGCTTTGTACACGATTGTGGACAAAAAATACCTGACCGCCTCTTGAAACTTCTTGCAAAACAGCGTCTCGTATCAATTCTTCGTTAAACGAATGCAATTCGGTATGTATCGGATGGCGGTTAGGTGGAGGAGTATTCATGATAGACAAATCCCTGGCTCCCATCAGTGAAAACTGCAAGGTACGTGGTATAGGTGTTGCTGTTAAAGTGAGGGTATCCACGTCCACCTTGATTTGTTTGAGTTTTTCTTTTACAGCTACGCCAAACTTCTGTTCTTCGTCAATAATCAGTAAGCCAAGGTCTTTGAAAGCGATATCTTTACTTACCAAACGGTGCGTACCAATCAGGATATCAATCTTCCCTGCTTTGAGGTCTTTTAAAATCTGAGTTTTTTGGGCTGTGGTTTTAAATCGGTTGATGTATTCGATGTTACAGGGGAAGTTGTTGAGTCTTTCTTTAAAAGTTTTGGAATGTTGTAAGGCAAGAATGGTAGTTGGCACCAATACCGCAACTTGCTTGCTGTCGCTGACGGCTTTAAATGCAGCCCGAATAGCAATTTCGGTTTTACCAAAACCAACATCTCCGCATACCAGTCTGTCCATCGGAAAGTCGGCTTCCATGTCTTTTTTGACATCCAGGGTAGCTTTCAGCTGATCGGGTGTATCTTCGTAAATAAAAGAAGCCTCCAGTTCGTTTTGCAGATAGGTATCAGCATTAAATGCATAACCTTTGGCTGATTTACGTTCAGCATATAATTTAATTAAATCCTTGGCAATATCCTTTACCTTTTGTTTGGCTTTGTTTTTAAGGTTTTGCCAGGCAGGTGAACCGAGTCTGCTGAGGGCAGGCAAACTGCCTTCTCTTCCGGAATACCTCGAAATACGATGCAATGAATGGATGCTTACGTACAAAATATCGTCGTCTTTGTAAATCAAACGGATGGTTTCCTGCTCTTTGCCGTTGTTAATGATTTTTTCAAGACCTCCATATCTTCCTATACCATGATCGGTATGGGTTACAAAGTCACCGGGTTTAAGGTCGTAGATTTCTTTAAGCGTGATGGCTTCCTTGTTTTGAGAAAACTCGTTGAGTTTGTATTTATGGTAGCGTTCAAATATCTGATGATCGGTATAGCAGCATATTTTGAGATCTTTATCTACAAATCCTTCGGTCAATGCACAGCTGAGGTGGGTATATGTTATAGGCTCTTTATTGTTATTGATTTCTATGAAAATCCTATCCAGTCTTTCGAATTGTTTTGGGTTTTCAGAAACGATGATATTCGTAAAACTGTATTCAGTATTTTCAACCAGATTCCTGAAAAGCATTTCGAAGTTTTTATTGAAAACTGGTTGTGGGCTGGTGTTGAATATAAGTTCTTTATTGTTTTTCAAAAAAGGATAATTTCCGACCTCTAAAATATTGAAATCGAGCATTTCTTTTAAAAATTCCCGGGCTGTAGTAAATAATTGATTTGGTTTTTTATGGCCGGTATCTACTGCAATTTCTCCAAAAGCAATTTCTGCCTTCTCAAAGGCGGTATCAATTTTTTCGGAGGCATACTCCATGTTTTCAACCCATACCGTTGCCGGTTTGGGAATAAACTGCAGCAAGCTTTCGCGGATTTCGCCAAATTTATCATGCTGGATATTCGGTACAATCGAAATTACATCAAGTTGTTTTTTTGAAAGCTGGTTTACCGGATTAAACGTCCGGATTGATTCCACCTCATCTCCAAAAAACTCGATGCGGTAGGGGAAGTCGTTGGAAAAAGAAAACACATCTACTAAGCCACCCCTTATTGAAAATTGTCCAGGTTCTGTCACAAAATCGACCCTATCAAATTCGTATTCTATCAACAGATCGGTTATAAATTCGTGGTTTACACTTTCTCCTTTTTTTAGTTGCAACGTGTTGCGAATCAGGTTCTTTTTGGTGATAACCTTTTCGCACAATGCCTCAGGATAGGTGACAATGATGGGGCTTTTTTTTGCATGGCTGAGGCGGTTGAGTACTTCCGAACGCAGCAGTACATTTGCATTTTCTACAGCTTCAACCTGATAAGGTCTTTTGTAGGAAGTTGGGTAAAACAAAATATTTTTGTTGCCGTAATCAAAATCGGCTTCCCCTGAGAGGTTTTCCAGGTCGTTGTAAAAATAAGCTGCTTTTTCTTTATCGCTGAGGATGAATAAATGAATGCCAGGGTTTTGTTTGACCACTGAATGGGCTATCAATGAAAAGGCAGAACCGCTTAGTCCTTTGATGGTATACCTTAGCACTTTTTCCTTGAGTAGTAAACTACTTAGGCCGGAAACTCTTTTGTCCCCGGCATACAATTTAGTTAAATCTAATGTCTGCAATTTTTATTGCTTTAAAATTTTGGCAAAGTTAAGGAAAGATTGAGTTTGTAAAGATATAAAGTTTGTAAAGTTTATAAAGTGGAGAACGTTTTTTTTGGGATATCTATTATTCCTTTATAAATTTGCTGTTCAACGTCTTGTAATTATTCTTGACCTTTACAATATAGATTCCATTGGCAAAACTGGAAATATTGAGTTCTGTTTGAGGTTGTTGTATATTTTGATTCAGCAGCAATTGTCCTTGTATGTCATAAATTGAGACCGTAGTGTTTTGAAAGTCTTTTATTTGCTTCAAGTCTATGTAAAGTTTTTGGCAAGCCGGATTTGGGAAAAGCATTAAATTATTGTCGGTATTGTTTTCAGAAATGCTTGCTTCGCCACCATTTGTAGTTTTTAGCATCACCCCATTTTCACCAACAGCATAGCCTGTGGTGGCATTGATAAAGAAAACAGAACTTAAATAGTTTGTTGTTCCGGAATTTTGCGTTATCCAGCTGAGTCCTTCGTTCATAGTTTTTAATATAGTTCCACTATCCCCAACAATATAACCTATATTATTTGTGGTAAAACGTACCGAAAGAAGAGCATTATAATTGGTTGAATCTACTATTAGCCATGTATTACCTCCATTGTTCGTTTTTAATATTATTCCCTTATAGTTCAAATTAAATCCGACTACATAACCATTCAAAATATCTGTAAAATAAACGGATGTTAAAAGCCTATTTGTTCCCGAATTCTGGGCTATCCAGTTTATTCCCCCATTTGTGGTTTTAAGTAT
>CAZCBG010000128.1:0-7239 GCA_964496885.1 uncultured Bacteroides sp.
GCGCAATACCTTGCCAAAATGTATGTTGACAAACTCATGGGAAAAGAAGTTGCTGATTATTTCGAACGCTTAAAATTAAGCGGCGATGGATTACCTGAAAAAGCATTCAAATAATTCTCACTACAAATTTTATAGCGAAGGACCATTTTTTAATACATACTTAATTCCCGAACAAAATCAGGACAAATTAATTGCAGATGAAGATTTTCATTAAAATACTTCCAATAATTCTTTGTTCATTGCTTATGACAGCGCACCTGTTTAGAGCTAACATGATTCTTCTACCACTTATTTGCATGCTATTTCCATTTCTGTTGTTTTGGAAAACCAAAACTTCGGTCATACTACTTCAACTATCTTTATTTATATTTGGCCTGGAATGGATAAAAACTATGCTATTTCTCATTAATATCAGGATTGCATCAGGTGAAAATTGGATTCGCATGGCTGTTATTTTGAGCCTGGTAGCCTTGTTGAATTTTTTAAGTATACTGACATTTCGTTCAAAACAGCTGAAGAAATTATATCATTTGGAATATAAATGAATATATTAAAATCCATGATTTTACGTATTGTTTTAAATACATTTATATTACTTTTGTAAAAATATTGTGTATTAATAATAAAATAAAAATTCAAATACAATGGCTGACGATAACAAAGAACCCTGGCTGAATTATTTAGCCCTAACAACTATTATTTTTGCTGTTTGTGCCACACTGTCTACATTTAAGGGGGGTGGATTTTCAACAAAATCTGTTTTAAACCAGGAACAAGCTTCAAATAAATGGTCGTATTTTCAAAACAAAAGTCTAAAATTATATCTTCATGATATTGGAAAAGACGAACTTGAATTGGAATTAAACAGAATTCCAAAAAACGATAAAGAAAACATTGAAGCTTATTCTAAAAAGATTCAATCATATACCGTGCAAGTTAAAAAGTATGAATTAGAAAAAGAAGAAATTAAGAAAGAAGCAGAAAAGCTTGAATTACTAAGAGATGAAGCACAAAAGCACTCTAAGACTTTTGGCGAGGCAGTAATTTTTCTGCAAATATCAATTTTGCTTTCATCCATAGCTGCTTTAATAAAAAAGAGATACCTCTGGTATATGGCAATTGTTGTTGGCTCTTTTGGTTTATTTTTCTTTCTGGATGGGTTTTTCTTGTTACTTTAAACAAAATTCAGATAAAAGAATAAAAGTATCAATATTCATCTTCGCAATGAATTTTTGTCAATATTTATCAACGAAGTTCCTAACTTAAACTTGCTTACTTTCTTAAAATAAAAAACAAGCATTTACAATAAACACTCTATTCATCCGAAAATAGAAATATATGATTACAATATTAGCCTATGGCAAGATCATTTTAAGTTGCCTTGTCATATATCTGTTTATTATTATTGCCATTCGCTTATTTGGTAAGAAAGAACTGGCACAATTATCAGTTTTAGATTTGGTTTTTGTTTTACTGATAAGTAATTCTGTTCAAAATGCAATGGTTGGCTCTGATACAAGCCTATTTGGAGGAATTATTGCCGCGGCATCATTATTTATTGTGAATTTCATTTTTAAGCGAGCCATGTATAAATTCCCAAATTTAAGTAAAAGTATTCAAGGTCATCCCCTTTTGCTTATTTACAAGGGGAATTTGTTAGAAAAAAATCTGATAAAAATCCAATTAACTAAGTCTGAATTAGAAGAAGCAATTAGAGAACATGGAGCAGAAAAAATCAGTGATGTTGATCAGGCTGTCTTTGAAGTAGATGGAAATATTAGTATCATTTCAAAAGAATACACGCTCCACACTTTAAAAAAGAAAAAAAATCACAAAATTGAATTAAAATAATATAAACTAACTTTGGAGTCAAAGTCAGCCTTTCAATAATACGGATTTAAAAAACCCTATCATTAAAAGTCCCTATTATTCTGCAGTAATAGGGGCTTTTCTGTTTTTAAGTTCTAATTTTAAACAATATCTTATGAATATCTCTGGAGTATTCATAAACAAATGAATATTCCAATAGGTATATTGATAGAGAAAATATTAAATGGGATTTAAACTGCTATCTATATAATTTCGTTCTTGATTTTATAGTAATGCAGTCAGCAAACCCGGGAAAATTCCAAAAACAAAAGTAAGCAGGAGGCATATCGACAACACTATGATAACTTCTGCCGAGAGTTTAACCTTTACTGCATTGGATTCGTCCTTGGATAGAATCAAACTGACTGGTTTTAGGTAATATACCAGACTGACTGCAGAAGCCAATACAGCCAATACTACTAAAATAATATAGCCGGATTCAGCAACAGTCTTAAACATTGTAAACTTGGCCATGAATCCAGAGAGTGGAGGAATACCGGCCATGGAGAGCATGGCAATGATCAATGCAAAGGCGAGGAACTTATTTTTAGCAGCCATGCCTTTAAATACATTAAGTTCATCAGACCACTTAACTTCTATCATTTCAACCAAAACTGTAAATGCCATAATCGTAGCAAGGGAATAAGAAACAGCATACAACAACAAAGCACTTGCTGAGTATTGGTTCAAGGCCAGCACAGCCAATAACAAAAAACCAGCATGCGATATCCCCGAATAAGCCAGCATACGTTTAAAACGCTTTTGAGGAAGTGCCAGCAGTACAGCAAGCATAAAACTCAAAGCCGAAACTATCATAATGGTATTGGCCCATACCGGTTTGATGGCTGCAAAATGAAAAGCATATAAACGATAGATGGCAGCAACACCGGCAATTTTTACAACAGAGGCCATAAATGTAGTAATCACGGTAGGGGAACCTTCGTATACATCGGGTGCCCAGAAATGAAAAGGCACAGCAGCTATTTTAAACAATAAACCTACTGTGAGCAATAGCAAACCGGTGCTAAGCATATTGTTAGCCTGATTAACATTTGCTGCCAGATAGGCCGTTATTTCATGAAAATCGAAACTTCCGGAAGCTCCGTATATCAGCGCAATTCCAAACAACATCACTCCGGTAGCGAAAGATCCCAGCAAAAAATATTTCAGGGCAGCTTCGTTGGAAGGCAACTCATATTTACGGCTGGCTGTCAATACATACAAGCAAATAGAAAGGGTTTCGATGCCAATAAACAATATCACCAAATTGCCAAAAGAAGTCATCAGCAACATAGAAGTTGTTGAAAAAACGAGGAGGGCTGCAATTTCATCCAAGTGCTTTTCCCAAGGAGCATAATGTGAATGGAATAATAAAAATACCAGGGCAGATGATAGAATAATGAGTCCGTTAAATGCTACTGCATAATTATCATAAACAATCATATCATTCATCAAGTGCTGATTACTGTTCCATAAACGTATATTCAATATAAAACCAAGCATCAGACCAGCAATAGCCAACCACAGACTGAGTCCGGGTTTGTTAAAGGCTCCAGCCATCATTATAGCAACTCCGGTTAATGCAATGACGATAATTACTTCCATGGGTATTTGCTTAAATAGTTTTTAATATTTCGTTGAGCGTTGGCCCAGCAATTTGTAAAAGGGCAGAAGGGAATAATCCCATTCCAAAAATTGCCACCGTTATTATTCCTAATATGAATTGTTCGTTTACATTAAGATCGGTAAAGGAAGCAATTTCAGTGTTCAATTTACCATACATCGTCCGTTGGTAGAGCCAGAGCATATAAACAGCTCCGAAAATAATAGCTGTTCCTGCCAATATAGCAAAAACTACATGGGTTTGAAAGAGACCCAACAACATCAGGAATTCACCCACAAATGCATTGGTGAGTGGAAGTGCCACACTAGCCAGCAATATAATCATAAAATAAACTCCAAGACGAGGTGCAATTTTAGCAATGCCACCCATTTTGCTTATTTTACTGCTGGCTGTTCTATTGATAAATATTTCAGCAATAAAGAACAACCCAATTACATTCACTGCATGGGATAGCATCTGAAAAACTGCTCCCTGCAATGCATATTTATTAAACGACAACACAGCTGCAACCATTAATCCAACATGCGCCATTGAAGCATAAGCAAACAAACGCTTGATATCCGTTTGCCGTATGGCAATTACAGATGCATAAATAATACCGATAATGGCCAATATGCTGGCAAAATTGCCCCATTCTAAAATAGCCAGATGAGTAATTGGCAACATCAATCTAATCATGCCATATACACCCATTTTCAGCATAATACCTGCCAACAACATAGTTGCACTCATGGGTGCTACTTTATAAGTATCCGGTTGCCAGGTATGAAAGGGGAAAATTGGAATTTTTACGGCAAATGCAATAAAGAAAGCCCAGAATATCCAAGTCTGTTCCGAAATATTTAATGCAACATGATAGAGGGCTTGAAAATCAAAAGAATGGGGATATGGTGTTTTGACATACAAATAAATCAGAGCAACCAGCATCAATAAACTTCCGAACAAGGTATAAATAAAAAATTTAATAGTTATTTTTTCTCTTCCTTCTCCTCCCCAGTATCCACAAATAAAATAGACAGGAATTAAAGCCAGTTCCCAATAGATATAGAACATCAATGCATTCTGAGTTGTGAACACAGCAGTCAATGCAAATACAGCCAGAAAAAACAGGCTATAATATAAGTTTGGCCTATCATGATTTTCAATGAATGAGGAAGCTACAATTAAAAGTGTAGCGAAAGAAGTAAGCAATAGCAATACATAGCTTAAGCCGTCCATATAAAAAGAAATAGCAGTCAGTTCAATCTTAATCAAGCCAGCACCTGTGCCAGGCAAAAATACGGGCAAATAGCAAAGAGCTGCAATAAAAATGAGCAGAGATACAACTAACGAAAACAGCCTGATCCATCTATTGTTTTTAAAAAACAATACGATGATGGAGGCAGCGAGGGGTAATCCAAGACTAATAAATGGCAGCATATCTATCGGATTATAAGGTTCATTAAAATAAGAACAATGATGCCTATCACCATCATAAAAACATAAAATTCTGTGTAACCGTTCTGAATATATTTCAGTTTGTCTCCGGCTCGGACTACCAATGTGCCGATACCATTTACAATTCCATCCAGCCATTTTACTTCTACAATACGATAAAAAGTATCAGAAAGCCAAATGAGGGGTTTCACAATGAGAAATTCATAAATTTCATCCATCCAGAAACGGGCTTCAAAAATCTTAAAAAGAGCGGGGATTTTGGGTTGCTTTGCGCTGTATGTTTTTACATAAATAAACCAGGCAAAAACAATACTTATCAAAACTCCAACAACTGAAGTAAGTATCAAAAGTATTTCTTCGGATATAGGCAACGGAGTAGTATTGAGAAGAATTTGAGATGAAGCAGTAAATACTGGAGATAAATAAATTTTTAGCCAATGCTGCGCACCTGTGAATGCTGGAAGTCCTATCCATCCTCCAGCAATAGCAAGTATAGCAAGTATAGCCAAAGGAATCCACATCACTTTGGGAGATTCATGGATGTGCTGATGGGTTTTTTCATCCCCTTTATATTTCCCTTTAAATACCAGAAAATACAGACGAAACATATAGAAAGCTGTCATCAAAGCACCGAAAACACCCAGTATCCATAATAATGGATTTTTTTCGAACAATGCAGTCAGTATTTCATCTTTAGAGAAGAAACCCGAAAAAGGAGGGATTCCACTGATGGCAATACAACCCAATAAAAATACCAATGCTGTAATTTTTATTTTTTTATGTAAGCCCCCCATTTTACGAATATCCTGTTCTCCGCTCAAAGCATGGATCACACTTCCTGCAGCCAGAAATAAGAGGGCTTTAAAAAAAGCGTGTGTAGTCAGATGAAACATGGCACTGCTAAATGCGCCTACACCCAAAGCTGCAAACATATAGCCCAGCTGACTGATGGTAGAATAAGCCAGAATTTTTTTGATATCATTCTGAAAGATGGCTATTGATGCAGCAAGCAATGCCGTTGCAATACCGAGTATTGCAATTATTGCCAGTACTTCAGGTGCCAGGGCATACAAAATACTGGAACGGGCTATCATGTAAATACCTGCTGTTACCATGGTTGCAGCATGTATCAAAGCTGATACCGGAGTAGGACCAGCCATGGCATCAGGCAACCACGTATAAAGTGGAATTTGGGCACTTTTGCCAGTGGCACCGATAAATAACAAGAGGCAAATCCAGAATAAGGTTGAATTGGGTGTTGTGCGAAGCGCTACACTGCCAAATACAGTTGAAAATTCCAGGCTGTTAAAAGTTGTAAAAATCAGAAACAAGGCCAGTAAAAAACCAAGATCACCAATGCGGTTCATGATGAATGCTTTTTTGGCAGCATTGTTATTTGCATGATCGCTATACCAGAAACCAATCAATAAATAGGAACAAAGCCCCACGCCTTCCCATCCAATAAACATCATCAGGTAATTGCTGCTCAATACCAAGAGTAGCATGAAGAAAATAAAAAGATTCAGATAGGAGAAAAAGCGTCGAATCCCTGCATCATTCCACATATAACCAATGGAATAAATATGAATCAGAAAGCCTACCCCTGTTATGATGAGAAGCATTAAGGCAGTCAAAGGATCAGCATAAAGGCTGAAGGAAACAGAAAAGCCATTGAATTGTATCCATTCAAAAATTGGCAGTGTAATGGTATTTCCTCTCACATTGACCGCTATGATGACAGAAAAAACAAATGGAATAAAAACCATACTACTGGCCATGATTCCAACAAAAAGCTTCGACAAACGTTGACCACTTAAGCCGGCTATCAAAAAACCGAATAATGGAAAAACTACAATTAGTATTAATAATATATTTAAATGATTTTCCATACTTACCATTTCAGTTTGTTAAGAAAATTAATATCTATTGTTTGGGTGTTACGATAAATCATTACCAATAATGCAAGCCCCACAGCTACTTCGGCAGCAGCTACAACCATTATAAAGAATACAAAAACCTGTCCGTTGGGATCGTGATGGTAGACTGAAAATGCTACCAACAACAAATTAACAGCGTTCAACATCAATTCAATCGACATAAATACGACAATGGCATTTCGCCGTATCAATACTCCCATCACGCCAATAACAAACAAAATGCTGCTCAGCCACACATAGGACTGAATGGAGATGCCCTCTAAATGCAATATGATATTTCCCATAATTATTCTTTTTTACCTATCATTAAAGTACCCACTATTGCCGCTAAAAACAAAACAGAAGTTAATTCAAAGGGGATTAAAAAATCTT
>CAZCBG010000129.1:0-7166 GCA_964496885.1 uncultured Bacteroides sp.
AATTATGCTGAGGTTTTAAAAAGAATGATCATCACTGATATAATCATACATTTCCTGAGCATTGTTGTTAAAAGGATCTATTTGTAGTACCTTTTTGAATTCTTCCTTAGCAAGATCGTAATTAAAAGTACGCATATAGGTACGCCCTAAATGATAATGAGCAGAAGCATGTTGTATGTTTTCGTCAACGAGCTTCTTAAAATGAGGGAGAGCTTCTTCGTATCTACCTGTAGCTTTTAGTGCTATTCCCAGATAATAATTACCCATTGTAGTATCGGGACAGAGTGTAAGCAGTTTCCTGTAACATTCAATGCTTTTTTCTTCTTTACCTAAATGATAATAGCCTAAGCCCATCCATAAATAAGTCATTGGCAAGTGTTTGCCAGAATCTACTATTTTTTCAAAAACTTCAACTGCCTGGGCAAAATGTGTAGCACGGTACATTGCAACGCCCATTCTATAATAAACAAATATGCTATCTGGTTTGAGTTTCAATACTTTTTTATAAGTAGAGATGCATTTGCTCATTTCACCAAGAATATAATATAAACTGGCAACTTCCATCAATAGGTGAGTGCTTTCAGGGAATTCTATTAATTTTGATTCGAACTCAGCAACAGCTTCTTTAATATCGCCGTTTAATACATGAGTATATGCTTCTTCCAAACGATTATCACCAAACTCTTTCATTGTATATATTTTTAAAATTAAACTGTAAAATTAGTAATTAATTATTATTTTCTATCCAAAATTGGAATATATTCTTGTTTTGGAAAAACATTTTTATAAGCAGGGCGAATAATCCTTTTTGCTGAAAAAGTTAACTCTTCAATACGATGTGTACACCATCCTGAAACTCTGGCCATAGCAAATAAAGGGGTAAAGAGTTCTTTAGGGATACTGATACATGAATATACAAACCCTGAATAGAAATCAACGTTGATACAGACTTGTTTATCAGGTCCATTCCCTTTAAATTTAGCAACAGCATTCGGAGCAAGTTTTTCTACCAAAGTGTAAAGATCAAATTCTTCGATTTTGCCTTTTTCAATAGCAAGATCTCTGGCTCTTTCTCTTAAAAGAATAGCTCTTGGATCGGATATTGTATAAACAGCATGACCAATACCGTATATTTTTCCACTAAAATCGTTGCATTTTTTATTGAGAATTTTAAAGAGATATTCTTCAACTTCTTTTTCGTTTGTCCATTCCGAAAGATTACGTTTCATATCTTCCATCATTTCCAACACTTTTAAATTTGCACCTCCATGTAAAGGTCCTTTTAATGAACCAATGGCTGCTGTGATTGAAGAATAAATATCAGTTTCGCTTGAGCTTGTTACACGCATTGTGAAAGTTGAATTATTTCCGCCACCATGTTCTGCATGTAAAACCAACGCTAAATCTAGTAAATCAGCTTCAAGTTTGGTATACCTTGCATTACCACCTTTAACTAAATAAAGGAAATTTTCGGCAGTACTCATGGTTGTACTAGGATAACGGATAGATAAAGTTTTTCCCTGGTAAGCGTGACTCATTGCCTGGTAAGAATAAGCAATGATGGTAGGAAATTTTGCAATGATATTCAAGGTTTGTTCTATCATATTGTGCATGCTGATTTCATCTGCTCTTGGATCTAAAGTATAAAGACCAAGTATCGAACGTGATAACATATTGAGAACATCTCTTCCTTTCATTGTTAATATCATATTCTTAATAAAAGAATCAGGTAATTTTCTCAATTGAGCCATATGATCTGTAAACTTGGTTAACTCTTCTTGTGAAGGTTGTTTCCCGGTAAGAAGCAAATAGACTGTTTCATCAAATCCGTGACGTTGATCTGCTTTAAAACCATTTGCAAGGTCTTCAATATCGATACCTCTGTATAACAATCTGCCAGGAACAGGAAGTACTCTATCCCCTTCCTTTTGATAGCCCACAACATCTCCAACATTTGTTAAGCCTGCTAATACACCGGTTTTATCTTTGTTTCGTAAGCCTCTTTTTACATCAAATTTTTCATAAAATTCGTTGTCGATAACACAAGCTTTTTTAACCGAATCTTCTAAGTTTGCAATAAATCTATTGGTTTCCATATAATTTTATTTTTTATTATATTACATATTTGAAATAATCGCATCAGCAAATTCTGATGTTTTGAGTAAGCTAGCCCCTTCCATTAAACGATGAAAATCGTAAGTAACTTTCTTTTGCTGAATAGTTTTGTCCATGCTGTCATAAATTAAATTTGCAACATCAAACCATCCCATGTATTCAAACATTAAAGCACCTGACAAAATAACTGATCCAGGATTTACTTTGTCAAGTCCAGCATATTTAGGTGCAGTACCATGAGTAGCTTCAAAAATAGCATGACCGGTTTCATAATTGATATTTGCACCTGGAGCAATACCTATACCACCAACAATAGCAGCTAAAGCATCTGAAATGTAGTCTCCATTCAGGTTTAAAGTGGCAATTACCGAATATTCAGAAGGTCTTGTTAGGATTTGTTGAAGAAAAGCATCAGCAATTACATCTTTAATAATTACTTTGCCTGCATTTTCAGCATCTTTTTGTGCTGTCATTGCAGCTTGCTCACCTTTTTCTTTTAGAATTACATTGTATTGTTGCCAGGTAAAAACTTCGTTTGCAAATTCACGTTCAGCTAACTCGTAACCCCATTTCATGAATGCGCCTTCGGTAAATTTCATAATATTACCTTTGTGAACCAGAGTAACTGAAGGAAGTTTTCTAGCTATTGCCAGTTTAATAGCCTGCCTGATCAATCTTTCGGAACCTTCTAATGATACAGGTTTAATACCTATCGAAGCAGTATTGGGGAATCTTATGGATTTCACTTTCATTTCGTCAATTAAAAACCGTAAAACTTTTTCAGTTTCTGGTTTACCATGCATAAACTCAATGCCTGCATAAATATCCTCTGTATTTTCCCTGAAAATGATCATGTCTACGTTTTCAGGATGTTTTACCGGACTTGGAACACCTTTGAAGTATCTAACAGGACGGTAGCAAGTATAAAGATCTAATTCCTGACGCAATGCAACATTTAATGAACGCATTCCTCCGCCAATAGGAGTGGTTAAAGGTCCTTTTATTCCAATAAGGTATTCTCTGAAATCAGCTAAAGTTTCTTCTGGCAACCAATTGCCAACTTTGTTAAAAGCTTTTTCACCGGCTAGAACTTCTTTCCACATTATTTTATTTTTTCCGGAAAAAGCTTTCTCAACAGCGGCATCAAATACTCTTATGGAAGCTTTCCAAATATCAACACCAATACCGTCTCCTTCAATAAAAGGGATAATTGGAAAGTTTGGAACAGTTAATTTACCCTCTTTTATTGTAATCTTTTCTGCTATCATTATTTGATTTTTTTTTAAATTTTTAATTATTATTCAATGCTTTTTCAATAGGAAATTTGACACCTACTTTTTCACCTTCTTTTAGTAAATCATCAACAATTGGTTGAATCAGTGGAACACCATTTATATTGTTATATTTTTCATATTCAAATTCTTTTATGCCGGCAACTAAAATTTCGTCTCTTCCAACCGCCAATGGTGAATTTTTAAGCAGATGAATCATATCATCCAGTTGCATTTTAAAATCAATCAAAGGTCTGAATGCTTCGATATTTATTGCCATAAAAAAATGAGAAACACCTGTTGGTTCTGGTTTTGAGGGGGATCCAACCTGAGTAAGGTAATTGCCTCCCGATAAAATTGAACATAATATTTCAACTACAATTGCAAGCCCAAAACCCTTATAGCCAGCAGTAATATCCATTCCTCCCAATGGAAGCAATGCCCCATGACCACCTGGTTTTATCTTGGTTGGATCATCTGTAACATTTCCATCTTCATCTATACCCCATCCTAATGGAATTTTTTCATTTTTCTTATCATATAATTGTATTTTCCCATATGCTACAGCACTTGTAGCCATATCTAATACAAATGGAAATTCAGAGTGTGAGGGTGCCGCAAAACTTATTGGATTTGTTCCCATTACGGCTGTTTTTCCATAAGTTGGGGCAACCAAAGGTTGAGAATTGGTCATGCAAATACCTATCATTCCATGATCAAGCGCCATCATTGAATAATAACCGGCAATTCCAAAGTGATTGCTATTATTTATTGTAATTGCAGCCATTCCCGAAAGTTTAGCTTTTTCAATAGCCATTTGCATAGCTTTAAACGAAACAACCTGACCACATCCATTACCACCGTCAATTAATGCTGTAATAGGTGTTTCTGAGATAATTTTGTAAGGGGTAGTTGGATCAATATAATTCTTGCTTATTCTGTTACCATAATACGAACCTAAACGTAATAATCCATGAGATTCAACGCCTCTCAGATCAGCAGATATAAGTACATTACCTACAATTTTCGCATCTTCTTCAGGGACGCCTAATTTTGACATATAACGGACAACAAAGTCCATAAGATCTTCCTTTTTAAATCTTAATTCTTTTTCCATATTCGTTAATAGATTTAGATAGTATTATTTTTTATTCGATTTTCTAATTAAATTTAAAGCTCCTCCATTCTTGAACCATTCAATCTGAGCAGCATTATAGGTATGGTTGACTAATATTTTATCAGCGTTTCCATTAGTATGGTTGATTTCAACAACAAATTGCTTGCCTGTTGAAAATTCATTGATACCTAAAATGCTGATTTTGTCACCTTCCAATACTTTATTGTAATCTTCTTTATTAGAAAAAGTAAGTGCTAATATTCCTTGTTTCTTAAGATTGGTTTCGTGTATGCGGGCAAATGATTTTACCAGAACTGTTTTTACATTGAGGAATCTGGGTTCCATAGCAGCATGCTCGCGTGAAGATCCCTCACCAAAATTTTCTTCGCCAATCACAATAGAACTTAAGCCTGCCATTTTGTATGCTTTAGCTACATCGGGAACAGTGTCATATTTGGAAGAAAGTTGATTGAGAATAGTATTCGGTTTATCGTTAAAAGAATTGATAGCACCAATCATGTAATTGTTAGAGATGTTTTCGAGATGTCCACGAAATCTCAACCAGGCTCCAGCCATCGAAATATGATCGGTAGTACATTTCCCTTTAGCTTTAATTAATAATGGAAGATTGATGAAATCATTGCCATCCCATTCTTCAAATGGAGTTAAATTTTGAAGCCTTTCCGACTTTGCATCAATAGATACATCAATGTTTTTGGCATTGGCATCCGATTTTTGATATCCGTTATCAATTTTTCCGAATCCATCTGGGGGTAATTCAAAACCGCTTGGTTCGGTCAACATTACTTCAACACCCTCAGTATTGATTAATTTATCTGTTAGTGGGTTAAAACAAAGGTTTCCTGCAATAGCCATTGCTGTTACTATCTCAGGAGAGGCTACAAAAGCATAGGTGTTTGGATTTCCATCAGCACGTTTAGCAAAGTTTCTGTTAAATGAATGAATGATGGTATTTACTTTGGCATTTTCGGCACCTTCTCTACTCCATTGACCAATGCAAGAGCCACAGGCATTGGCAAATATTTTACCTCCAATTTTGTTAAATGTTTCAAAGAAACCATCCCGTTCCGAAATAGATCGTATCTGTTCTGAACCTGGAGTAACTGTATATTCAGATTTGACGGTTAGCTTTTTATTAATAGCATCCTTTACAACAGAAGCAGCTCTGGAAATATCTTCATAAGAAGAATTGGTGCACGAACCAATCAATCCTACTTCGATATCCATTGGCCAATTGTTTTGGATGGCAACTTCTTTCATTTTTGAAATAGGGGTAGCTAAATCAGGTGTAAAAGGACCATTTATAAAAGGTTCCAATTCTGACAAATTAATTTCAATTAATTGATCGTAGTATTTATCAGGATTTGCGTAAACCTCATTATCGGATCTTAAATTTTCTTTATTTTCCAAGGCAAGTTGAGCAACTTCTTCTCTGCCAGTGGCTTTTAAATATCTTCCCATGGCATCGTCATAAGCAAATACCGAACAGGTTGCACCTATTTCTGCACCCATGTTACAAATGGTTCCTTTTCCTGTACATGAGAGTGATTCAGCACCTTCGCCGAAATACTCAACAATACATCCTGTACCACCTTTAACGGTCAATATTCCGGCTATTTTTAAAATAATATCTTTTGGAGAAGCCCATCCATTGAGCTTTCCTGTAAGCTTTATACCGATAAGTTTTGGGAATTTTAATTCCCAACCCATACCTGACATAACATCTACTGCATCAGCACCTCCAACACCTATGGCTAACATACCAAGTCCACCAGCATTGGGCGTATGTGAATCTGTTCCAATCATCATTCCTCCAGGAAATGCATAATTTTCTAAAACTATCTGATGAATAATCCCGGCACCTGGTTTCCAGAAACCAATATCATATTTGTTGCAAACAGAACTTAGAAAATCATATACTTCTTTATTGGTTACGTTGGCTCTAGCCAGATCTTCAACATTACCTGATTTAGCCATAATTAAATGATCACAATGAACGGATGAAGGAACAGCGGTAGTTTCTTTGCCTGTCATCATAAATTGAAGCAATGCCATTTGCGCGGTAGCATCCTGCATAGCAACTCGGTCGGGTGAAAATTCAACATAATCAATACCTCTTTCTAATGGTACCGTGAGCTTATTCTCAAATAAATGAGCATACAATAATTTTTCGCTCATGGTTAACGGACGATTGAGTATATTCCTAGCAGTATCAATCTTTACAGATAAACCATTGTAAAATTTTTTAATCATTTCGAAATCAAACAACATATCAAGTAATATTAAAAGTTAAATATTGAGGTATTGACGTACTTTTTTATCGAATTTTAATCAATGAAAATAATATTATTCCTTAATCGCAGTAGATTTAAAAAAACATTCAAATGTAAAATAATATTAGTCTTTACCTAAAAATAATATGGCAAATGTAAGAAAAAAAACGTTTCAAAATCCAAGTAATGAAGAAATTATATTGCAAAAAAACATAAAAAACATTAAAACTATCTCATTTTGTATATTTTAGAAGTGGATTAAACGTAATGCTGTAAAAAAGTATAATTCAATTGAAGCATAATTTTTTTTAAAGACTTATTAATTAAAGGGTAAGCAAACGATTTTAAAAAATTAGATTCATGTTTTAA
>CAZCBG010000130.1:0-7163 GCA_964496885.1 uncultured Bacteroides sp.
AGATAATAAATATAAGAATTGGGATTGGCCATTGTTTCGGAAAGTACACCCAGATTATTATGTATCACTCCATTTCCCATCGAGCCAAATCCAACCAGGTTATAAGCTGTTATTGAAGCAGATAAATAAAGTTTACGGCCTCTGTATTCATATTTAAATGTCCAGCCTTCATAATGAGGATTTTCTGTTAAAAAACTTGAATTGGGAGCACCTGCTTTGATTAAAGAAGCATAATTGTTAACAGCAACATAATTTACTTCAGTATTATTCAAAAAAAAGATTTGTCGGTATACAGGCTCAGTTGAATAAATACTGACATTTTCCGGTTGTGAATAATAACCATAGGAAGCTGCAGGTTTATCATAAGTAATTCCCCACAAATCACGAAACTGTCGGTAACATCCACTTAATGTAAATAAACTGCGTTTTCCTGCTTTAAGCACAATCGGTATTTCCATATAAATTTCGTAGGGTTGTTGCAAACCGTCACTTAAATGATGGTATTTTCCACCTGTTGTTGTAAAGAATGCAGCTTTTTCGGAAGGCTGAAATGCTTTATCTCCATTTGCATCTTGCCAATAGTATAGTTTCCCGTTCATATAATCAGCAGAAAAAAATCGAATGTAATCAGCATCAAAAGGCAGTTGTTTCTTTCCCATATAAATTGACATAGATGCAAAAGAACTAAGTTTAACGTCCAGATCAAGTGTAAACTGCCAGCCAGGTTTAATAAAAGTATTGTTTTTAACACTAAATCCGTCAATACTTATACCCAAATCAGCTTTTATTGCCAAAGTATTGGAGGAATTAGCGTGATGGAGTTCTATGTTTGCAGTATTTTGCATTAAGGCAGCAACAAAAGAATTGTATTGCCATTCAGTATAATACAATGATTGGTAATTGGTGTCGGTTGATTGAAAATAGGTGGTATTAAAAGAAGTTTGCTGACGTGGATTGTAAAATTGAAGTCCATCATACAATTCTGCTCTAAATGAAAACAAATCATTTAATTTCAAATCCTGTTTGTGATAATATGAAAATGCTGTAATATTCTCATCAGCATACCAGGGCTCTAATCCTTCGCCGTCGATATCCACGAAATTACGGGAAAAATTAGGAGTATTGTGTTCTATGTTTTTAAAAGAAATATTAAATCCACTGGTATACTTTCCGTATTTCTTGCCATACAATGATAAATCGAATGACTTCATTTTAGCGGTTTCGTTTTGCCCATAAAAATATTCGCTAAACAAATGATCTCTTTCCTGATAAGAAAAGATGTATCCATTGTAATCAAATAGTTTTGAAGCAATTGGATGAAGATTTCCACTAATATGTAACTGAAGATAATTTTCAGGAAAATAAGCGTTAATGCCTTTATAATCAAAAGTAGTGAGCATGTGTTCACCAGCATTAAAATAAATACTTTGAAATAAATTCCCTTGATGGCTTTCAATAATATTGTGGAGCATAATTAGTACATTTCCTTCAACTCGCTTGCGGTATTCTATGGGTGTGCCATATAAACGCTGATATGGTGATACATGCCCTGTAATGGTATTGATTAAATAATCGGCATTCCATAATCGGTCTCCTAATTTGCCGTTGTTCCATTGAATTATTGCTTTTTGCTCAGTAGTAGCGGGCATAAAATTCACCGAAGAGTTAATAAAATCAATATCCACATTGTTGTCAAATAAAAAAGGTTTATGCATGGCACTACCTGGGAAATAAGGGTCATTGATTTTGAAATCATTGAAATAATATTGATTCCATTTATAACTTCCACCCATAATTGAAAAAGTATAAGGTGCAGGTTGTGAAAAATCACCAGCAGTTTCTATCTGTTGTATGCTATAATCATGGTAGTTGTCCAGGAAGTGTTCGAAATTTGTATGAAGGTAAAATTTATCGAAGAATTTTTCTCCATAAAATGTTTTGCTGGGATAAGTTAGAGAATCTAATTCCTGAGCATACAAATTAGAATGTATTACTACAAATAGGTAAGTTATGAAAATACAAAGCTTTCTCATGCAATTGCAATAATTATTTTGCAAAGCTAAAAAAAATCAGATAGCTTAAGGTTTTAATTATCCGTAAACTTGAGATTATATGCTAATCCTTTTAATTAATAGTAAACTTGTGAGTGAATGGAATGATAATTTTTTAGAAATCAAACCAACTGCTATTTTCTTCATATTCTGTTACAATATTTGCGGTGTTTGCAAACTTATAAGTGTTGATGAGATATGATACTTCATGTTTTAATACAATCAATGCATTTTCTATCATATCTTTACGGAAGCCTTTTTCTTGGAGGTAGATTACATGATCCATTGCAACAATTCTACTGATTGCTTTCCCAAAATCAACTAATTTCCGTTGAGAAACTGGCAATTGGATTTCGAAATTTACCATTTCGTGGATGCTGCTGGCAACCCGTGAAGTATAGGTTTTAAGGAAATGATAAAGGTTTTTGTTCTTGGCTGTTTTCATCAGCTTCAATACCGAATCAGCAATCTGATGGTACAATATATCGTTAGAACCTTCGAATATTTGAAAAGGACGGCTGTCCACTACAGACCTACCTGCAAAGTGGTTGATCTTGTATCCTTTAGCACCTACCAGCTGAAGTAATGACTGAGCAGATTCTTGCATCAAATCTGAAGCTATTGTTTTGACAACGTTGGCATCTAATCCTAAAGGAGATAAATCATTTTCAATGCCTGCTATGGTACTCGATTTGTGGCAAAAAGCAGATAATATGGTATAATTGGCTTGTAAACGGGAGAGCCGATTTTGAACCTGGTCATAATCGAAAAGGTTTTTCTTTCCAATGATGCGAGAGTTAGCATGAATGATAGCTTCGTCCATAATACGTTTTACAAAACCAAGTCCCATGGCTGGAAACTGGAAACGGCTCCTGTGCAATAAATCAAGCAACATTTGAACACCTGTTGTATGTGGAATTAATTTTTGCTCTTCAGGAATATAAACGTCAATAATATTTCTTCCATAAGGAATCTGATAGAGTCCAAGGTTTTCGAAATATTCTTCTACGACTATTTTTTGACGAGGAGCATTTACATCACAAACAAACATATCAATATCACGGAGTAAATGACCTGAATCTGATTTTTTGCGGGCTGTTAGTAACCAGAAATCTGCCATACCTGTAAGACCTGCCCAATGTTTGGTTCCTTTCAAATGAAACTGACCGTTTTTTTCAGAATGGGAGGTGAGCATGCTCAAAGCATCGCTGCCGAATTTGGGTTCTGTTATCATTAAACCACCCATTGCACTATTTTTTATGAATTCTCCAAATACTTTTGCTTTGGTAGCTTCCTGGCCGTATTTACTCAAAGGTTGAATGAACAAGCCATTATTGATGCCCAGAGTTAATGCTAGTGCCAGCGATTCGTAGGCAGCTGCAGATATAAAAGTAATATTCTCTTTGATAGTACAGCCAAAGCCACCATATTCCTTAGGTATGCATAGTGCAAGTGGATTTTCTGACATCAGTTCTTTTAATACTGAAGGAGGAATTCCTCTGGTACTGCAAAAATCATCTATTTTGTTTTCTTGATGAAAAGCACGTTGCATACTTTGTTTAAAAGCTCCTAAGAATTCCTGAAATGGTTTATTAGTAAATTCCTGATTTGGAGATTGATTAGGTGCTGGGTTATGATGTTGCTGCATTTTTGCGTTTTTAAATTTGAGGAATAACATTGAAATATTTGTAATAACTACTTTAACAAAATATCAAGATATGATATAATACGACTGCGAATGTTATTTTTACTAAATAAATTAACAAGCTTTTCTCCTTTTTGTTTCAGCACTTAATTGAAATGTTTTGTATCAGTAAATACTTTTGTATTTAGAAACTATTATTATTCAAATTGATATTTGAAGGATTTTTTTGATTCTTAAGTTTTTAAACAATCCAGCAATGAATGATTCCCTTCATATACTTTTCGGGCAAGGCTTTGTAATGTTTCTTCTGTGACTAATTTGTCTATAGATTCCCGAATAGGTTTATATTGCTCATGCAAAGGACATGGATTGTTTTCGTCACAGGATTTTAATCCAAAACAACAACCAGAAACGTTGTTAACGCCTTCTGTAAATGAAATAATGTCTTTAAGTTGAATTTCAGCCTTGTCTTTGTCAAAATAAAAACCACCTCCTCTGCCTTTCATCGAAAGCAAAAAACCCTGTTTTGCCAGTTTTTGTAATATTTTAGCTGTATAAAAAGCAGGGGCTTCAATTTCTTTTGCTATTTCTGCTAGTCCGGGGCGCATACCTTTATAATTCTGAACCTGTATATAAACCAAGCCTCTGAGGGCATATTCTGTTTCTTTATAAAACATAATTTTTGGGTTTGTTTTTAAAAATGCAAAGATATAAAAAATATTTTAAAATATAAAAAGACCTTTTGGTATTTATATTAAATATTTTTTATACATTTGCAGCGTAAAATAATTAGAAACTTAAATCAAACAATTATGTCAACAAAAAAACTATGGTTAGGCTTTATTGCCGTAATGACTATTTCCTTTGCTGTATTAATTTATTATGGTGTGGAAATTTACAAACAGGCACCACCAATTCCCGATAAGGTTGTGACTACTGATGGGACAGTATTATTTACCGGACAGGATATCAAAGATGGTCAGAATGTATGGCAATCATTGGGCGGTCAGGAATTAGGAACAGTGTGGGGGCATGGTGCTTACCAGGCTCCTGACTGGAGTGCAGATTGGCTGCACAAAGAAGCTGTTTGTATTTTGAATGAACTATCATTGAAAACCGACAGCATTCCTTTTAATCAATTAACGGCTGAACGTAAAGCTTCATTTACGGTAACGCTTCAAAAAGAATTAAGAACGAATACTTACGACAAAACATCCAGTACGATTTTAGTATCTAAAATCAGAGCGAATGCTATTGCCAGTAACAGTGCATTTTACGGAGGATTATTTACCAATAATCCAGAACTTTCCAATCTGAGAGAAGCTTACAGCATCCCTTTGAATTCATTAAAAAACAAAGAAAGAGTAAGATTGCTCAATGCTTTCTTTTTCTGGATTTCCTGGGCATGTGTTACAGAAAGACCCAATCAGGAAATTTCTTATACCAATAACTGGCCCTCAGATGAATTGGTAGGTAATCGTCCGACGAGTTCGCTGATTTTATGGACGGGATTCAGTGTCATGATGTTGTTGGCAGGTATCGGTCTCATGGTATGGTATTATGCTAAGAAACGAAGATCTGATGAAGGAATTGTTTCCACTATTAATTTGCTTCAGAATGATGTACAAACACCTTCTCAGAAAGCAACGCTTAAATATTTCTGGATTGTATCTGCTTTACTGCTGGTTCAGGTTATTTTAGGGGTAATTACTGCTCATTTTGGTGTTGAAGGTTTGGCATTTTATGGCTTACCCTTATCAAACATATTACCTTACGCCATTTCAAGAACCTGGCATATTCAACTTGCAATATTCTGGATTGCCACCTCATGGTTGGCTACTGGTTTATATTATGCACCTGCCATTTCAGGCCACGAACCTAAATTCCAACGATTGGGTGTAAATTTCCTTTTTGGTGCTTTATTGGTCATTGTTATTGGTTCATTGGCTGGTCAATGGATGGGCGTAATGCAAAAACTGGGTCTGATGCAAAACTTCTGGTTTGGACATCAGGGTTATGAATATGTAGATCTTGGAAGATTCTGGCAAATATTCCTCTTTGTAGGATTGATGATTTGGTTGGCACTGATGGCAAGAGCTATATGGCCTGCATTGCGCAAAAAATCAGAAAGCAAGAATCTTTTGGTATTGTTTTTAATTTCTACCATTGCCATCGGTGCATTTTATGGTGCTGGTTTGATGTGGGGTCAACAAACCAACCTGGCAATTGCTGAATACTGGCGCTGGTGGGTAGTGCATTTATGGGTAGAAGGTTTCTTTGAAGTATTTGCTGCAGTAGTAACTGCCTTCCTTTTTGTAAAATTGCAAATCATCAAAGCTTCTACAGCTACTACGGCTGTTTTATTTTCTACCATTGTCTTCCTTTCGGGAGGGATACTCGGTACTTTCCATCACCTTTATTTTACAGGTACCCCAACGGCGGTTATGGCTCTGGGGGCAACTTTTAGTGCATTGGAAGTTGTTCCATTGGTATTGATGGGTTTTGAAGCTTACGATAATTTAAAACTCAGTCAGAGCAACGAATGGATCAAAGCTTACAAATGGCCCATCTATAGTTTCATTGCTGTGGCTTTTTGGAACCTTGTAGGTGCTGGTATCTTTGGCTTCCTGATCAATCCTCCCATTGCATTGTATTATATGCAAGGACTCAACACTACTGCTGTTCACGGACATACCGCATTGTTCGGTGTATACGGAATGCTGGGTATTGGTTTGATGTTGTTCGTGTTGCGCGATATGGACAAAGAAAAAGTTTGGAACGAAAAGTGGGTAAAATTTGCTTTCTGGGCTATCAATATTGGATTGGCAGCTATGGTATTTATCAGTGTCCTTCCAATTGGCTTATTACAAACTGTAGCCAGTGTGAGTAAAGGTTTATGGTATGCCCGTTCTGCTGAATTCCTCCACCAACCTTATATGCAAACTTTGAAATGGTTGCGTGTATTCGGTGATACTATTTTTGCTGCAGGAACACTAGCCTTGGTTTATTTTATCTTTGGACTTAAAGGTGGCTGGAGTATTAAAAAATAATAATGCAATAGCATTTTAGAACTAAATTAATAAAAAGGAAACCTCTGAATTTTCAGGGGTTTCCTTTTTTGTATGTCCTATTTTCCTTTTGCAGAAATAGATAATTTGTATTGAGAATACAAGCTTATTTTTTATTTAAGATACAAACTGTGATGAATAATGATATATGTTTGTCTGTTAATTACAAAATTATAAAAGAAAGTAAAGATTTTTTAGCATTTCATTTTATCATTTGATTTACAAATTCATATTAATATCAGCTATCTTGAGATTTTCGTACTTTTATACTTTATGGACTTTATGAACTTTTTTAACTCAATTTCATTTATCCAATTAAAAACCCTATCTTTGCAAAAAAATTAACTTACGGACATTTCCCACCCTACAAAAATATAGTCAGGTTTTGGTTCTCTAAAA
>CAZCBG010000131.1:0-6977 GCA_964496885.1 uncultured Bacteroides sp.
CTTTTTTTAATATTAATTAATTTGTATTATTCAGCTTTCAATTTTACACCTGTAATTTCCCATGTTGCTGATTCTAAGGTAGAGCTTTTGTATTCAAATGCAAAACGCACATTTGGTTTTCCTAGGAAAGCAGCAGGAATAATTACATCACCACTTTTTACAAATGTCCAATTAACACCAGAAGGATATGCTGGTATGATTAATTGCGTCCAAGTGGCAGTTGAAGGATCATTACCAACAAGGTTAGAAGAAATCCATAAGGTATGGTTCGTTTGAACGTTTGCAACATCACCTTTGTTAATTGCATGATTAAAAGAAATTTTTGCACTTGTATGATAGGCTGATAAATTAATAGTTGGCGAAATCAACCAATCTTCGTTATCATTATTTACACTTTGGAAGCCTGACATCGTTGCACCATAGGAACTCCATGCCCAAGCTTGTGTTCCTGTAACACTAAAAGCTGTAAATCCACCAAGACTACTAGTAAAAGGTTCTGAGAATACAATAACGGAGTTGTCAATCGGGAACCCATATACATCTTTAAGGTCCCTAATACAGAACTGCCAGCCTGTACCATATTTTGTTAAAATACCTCTTACACTGCCATATCCATTTGGTAATTTATTATTAGCAAAATTAGCATATGTACTTGAACGTAATTGAACAGTGTATGTATTCAAAGAGTCAGCAAAATTTCTAGGTGTCATTCCGCCTAAAAGATAAAGTGGATCAGCAAATATACTTCCAGCATCAGTAAATCCTACTTTGTTAAATACAACCAAGGTATTAATATACCTGTCAGAAGTAGCTAAAGTAGCTGATGTTATTTCAACTGCTGCTGGTATTGCTCCAGGGAATTTATCTTTGAATACATGAGCATCTACCAGAATATCAGGAATAGTTACAATACCTGTTCCTCCTTTGTATCCAATCGAATGTGTTCCATTTACATAGCTAATATATAATCCTTTACAGTTGATGTAAATTACTTGCCCAAGAGGGAAATCATTGTATAAACTGTATTTTTCCATTTTGATATCAAAACCACCTGTTGTATCTTGAAAAACGATGTCTTTATAATAATTACCGGATTCGTCAGTTGCAACCACAACTCCTTTTACATACCAGTTAGAATCAATAACGACTGATCCTGAACCAACAAACGTTTTCATTTGTGCAATCGTTTTCAATGTTGCACCTGCAGGTAAAGAAAAATTTGGTTCATCGAATGGTGGTTTATCAATATCTTTTTTACAGCTACTCAAGCTAATAATTGCGAGTAGTATGAATAACCCTATTATTTTTAAGTTGAATTTTTTCATTTTATATTAATTTAATTATGTTTGTTTTCTATTTTTATTTTTGTTTATTAAAATCTAATTCCAAGGTTTAAGAAAAATGTTCTACCCAACCCATAATAATATTTGGGGGGGAATTTATTAATATCTTTCGTATCAAAATCAAAACGCATTTGCTCATATCCACCTGTAATAAGAGATGTATTATCGAGAATATTTGTTATGCTTAGATTAAGATTAATGTATATTTTTTTAACTTGCCAAGATTTGCCGACTGATGCATCTAACGTAACACCATCATCCAGTTTAATCTGGTTAAGTATAGAAGGAATTCTTGGGTCATTAGGATTTGCATAAGGGACTGCATTTACAGTACGTCTTTCAGGATTAAAGTCAAGATAATTAGATCCAAAATAGTTTAAATTAGCATTAAAGAACCAAAAACTGGGATGACGATAACTGATACCTAAAGACCCTGCTGTTTGAGGACTTCCGTTGATATAAAAGTTTTTCATATAAACAGTTTCTGTGATACTTGGTTGTGAACCATTATCGTAAGAAATATTTGCAGTAGGATTACTAGTATAACGGTAGTTGCCCAGAGCAGCTACGGCAGTTACTGAAACTGTAGTACTTGCTTTTACTTCAGCTCCAATTTCGATTCCCTGATGAACTTTATTGATACCTGTCATCACGTAATTGACAAAAGTAGCCAAATCGTCGTTATAAAAACTGCTAATTTCGTTCTGATCCCACATCATTGTTTGATAAGCTGTTACACGTGCTTTAATGATAGGTGTACGTAAAATGTAACTAACATCACCTGTCCATATTTTATCACTTTGCATATCATTGGTAACCGTGTTTCGGGTTCTAGGCGAAACAAAAGAATTATAAACAGAAGGAGGTCTAGTCATTACTTGGGTATTGGCAGTAATAAAATTGCGCCCATTTATTTTATAAGTAATCCCAGCTTTGATGCCGCCATCTGTAAAATTATATTTTTGTGAATCGCCGAATGAGTTATTCGGATAATAGCCATTTCTCATATTACCGTGACGCCACATAGAAGTAGCATTTAAATTAGCGGCAGCAAAATAATCAATTTTATCACCGGTAACATCAACCTGGCCCCAGATTAAACCACTATTGGTATATATATCATAATCATACCCAAAAACGTCTCCAACTTTTACAATTCTGTTAGGATGGTTTAAATCATTTTGATTTTTAATGGTATCGCCACTAAAATCACGTGCTGCAAAATTATCAATATCTACCCAATAATTGCCACCTAATAAATCGGCTATGGTTTTAAAATGATGTCCGTTATACTTACGGAATTCAAAACCTCCATCTAACTTTACATTACTGGATAATTCTTTGTTTAATAAGATATTCAAACTTAATTGTTGTTGGTCGTTGCGTCTGTCTTCAACGATATAGCTGGATTGTTTTCCAGCCAGATTATTTCTGTAATTGATTTGGTATAAATTATCCCAATCTATTTGTGATGTTTTAGGATCTGTTTGCCATGCCAGGGTTGTAAGATTAATAACATTTTGGTCTGGTATATGGTTAGAAATATAATATTCATAACTTGGTAGTTTTCGGTAATAATCAGGGCGAGGATCTGCTGAATTGTACCAGTTTATAGCAGTGGCACCATTGTATCCAAATGAATAAGCTAAGGATGATGTAATTTTTGTTTTCTTATCAATATCCCAGTAATGAGATAAAATCATCATGGGTTCATGAAAATCTTTCACTTTTGCATTTCTTACTTCACCATTCTGGTAACCCCAATTCGGATTGTAATAATTACTACCCGTTAGATTATAAACTTCCTGAGTAGATCCACCTTGTTGGCCTCTACGGGTTGGAGATCCATAAAAAGTTAAACCTAGGCTGTGATGGTCGTTGATTTTCTTTTCAGCAGAAAAAAAGTAAGCCCATGCATCATAAAAAACACCTTTTACATAACCACCTTCACCCCAACGACGCGATCCACTTATAGTAAATGCCCAGTTATTTTGCATCAGACCCGTAGAATAGGTAAGCATTGCACGGTTGGTATATGTTTTATCGGACATTGAATAGGTAAATTTGGTTTGTTTGCGTTGCATTGAAGCCCGTGTAATAATATTGGTAGATCCGCCTAATGAACCAAAAGAAAATCTTGAGGCACTGATGCCATTTACAGATTCTTTATTACGGGTAGCATCGTTGAGTCCACCCCATTCTGACCAGCTTGCTCTTCCGTTTTCTGCATCATTAACATTGATACCATTCATATAAGTAGCAAAATTTTCACCATCATAACCTCGTATTCTAAAATACATAGCACCCAATGTATAACTGGCAGTAGAGGTGAAAATATCCCCAGATGAATGGAGTAAGCCTGAAACACTTTGTCCTTTGCTTTCATCTTCTGTACTTAAATCGGCAAGATTCACTTCGCTGATCCCTTTTCTATCGTTTTCAACAATAGATTTTGGAGTTAGTCCGGCTTGAACATTTACCGGTGTTGCACCAACATTTACTACTGTTTCGAAATTTTCAAATCCGATGGCTATAATCGTAAGTGTTTGTTCTCCTTTGTTGAGGCCTCCAATTTCGTAATGACCATTTATATCAGAAACCACTTGTTGTGCTCCAACACGCACAATCGCTTCTGATATTGCTTTCCCGCTAACCTGATCGGTGACATTGCCGGTAACTTTACCTTGCTGTGCCATTAATCCGGCTCCACAAAAAAGGAAGAGCAACAATAATGTAATTTGTTTCATTTTTGTTTAAATATTAGTGAATATTAATTTTTAGTATTTTAAAAACTTTGCAAAGTAAATAAATATTTTGACGTTGAATTGCATTTTGAAAAAGCTTTATATATATTTAACACCGAATGTTATATAAATGTTTAAATATTAGTTAGTTTGCAATATTTAAATATTATTGATTTACAATACTTTTGGAATAAAAATTATTTAACGTAATTTTAACCAAATGAGCAATTAAGTAATAAATCATATACTATTTGGCTGAAGATACTGCCAGGTGATGCTTCAATAAAGTATTGAGGGAAATTACAAGCTAGTTTCTTTTCGTCTTACTTATGCACTTTTTTGATAAACTCTTCTACTTCTTTAACGCCACCCTGAAAAATAAGATAGCCATTGTAGGGCTCGCGTGGTGTGATTTCGTCATTTATTGGAGTCAGCATCATTTCCCTGACTTTTTCAGGATCAGTAGTCTGACCAAGTACCCATCCCAATTTGATATAGGCAACTTCAGGCATCATATTCATAGCAGGAATTACGCCTTTTGCCATTAAATCTCTACCTGTGTCATATACAAACATGTGAGCATAACCCCACATGGTTTGAACACACATGAACATATGAACACCTTTTGCAGTTGCTCTTTCGATAGCAGGATACAATGGTTTGTTTACATGACCTAGACCTGTACCAGCTATAATTATTCCTTTATATCCGTTTTCAACCAATGAATCTATCATGTCTGGCTGCATATTAGGATAATAATAAATAATGGCCACTTTTTCTTCGAAATAGGGAAGTATCGTAACATTCCTGTCTTTACGTCTGTGATTGTATTCAGTTTTTATTGGCACAACCCCTTTACGAGTAACACTGGCCAATGGGACATCCCCGATTGTTCTAAAAGTAGAGCGATAGGAAGAATGCATTTTACGAACCCTGGTTCCCCTGTGTAGCAATCCATATTCGTCTGAAGTAGGCCCAAACATACACACCATAACTTCGGCAATATCACCATGACCGGCAGCTGTGGCAGCATGCATAAGGTTTAATGCTGCATCAGAACTCGGGCGATCCGAGGAACGTTGTGAACCCACCAAAACGATTGGAACGGGTGAATTTTGAACCATAAATGTCAGGGCTGCTGCAGTATGACTAAGGGTATCGGTACCATGCCCTATAATGATACCATCAATTCCATTTTCTATTTCTTTACCAATCGCTATGGCAAGTTTTTTATATTGTTCTGGCCCCATGTTTTCACTGAAAACAGCAAAAACTTTTTCGGTAGTTAAATTGCAGATATCTGCTAATTCTGGGACTGCTCCATACAACTCACCCGGAGAGAATGCAGGAATAACAGCTCCTGTACGATAATCCAGCCGCGAAGCGATGGTTCCACCAGTACCAATTAATTTAACTTTTGGAAAACCTTCGGTATAAGGAAATTCTTTTTCAGGAATTTTATAATTAGCCTTTTTATATCCGGTTTCAATCATTTCGGTAATATTAGCAATATCAACCCCAATATTATAACCCGTAATAATTTTCATAACAATATGCTGATCGTCATCGTTCTCTGAACGTGGTAAAACAGTTCCCTGAAAAATACCTCTTGTTGTATTAACATTGGCTTGACCCCATACGCGGACATTGTACTTTTTTAATACTTCTAAAGCTGCTCCTTTATAACCCTGAAAAAAATCTTCACTCATTCTTATTGATTTAAAAAAGATATAAAATCTATTTGCTGAAAAATTTAATGTACAAAAGTAGGGAAAAAATCAATATTCCTGAGCTTCAAATCTATTTATTCTGATATTTATTTTCGCTCAATGCCATTATAAAAAGACATTAGAAAATATAAGAAAAACAATTACTTTTACCTTATAAACCCAATGGAATGAAAAAGACATTTTATTTGCTGATTGCATTGATTATTAGTACATCCACATACTGCCAGACAGCAAATGATTATTACAACAGCGGTGTTGACAAACATACTCACAAAAATTACGAGGGTGCCATTGATGATTTTACGAAATCCATTGAGCTGAATCCAAAAATAATATACCCCTATAACGGGAGAGGTATTGCAAAAAGAAGGCTTGGAGATTATAATGGGGCTATCGATGACTTTACAAAATCTATTGAATTGAATCCAAACTATGTAAAGACTTATTGTAACAGAGGAAATGTAAAAACAGATCTTCAAGATTTCGAAGCTGCTATAGCTGATTTTAATACTGCTATAAAGATTGACCCCAAATTTGCAGAAGCCTATAACAGCAGAGGAAATGCTAAAAAAAAACTTAATGATTTTATAGGTGCTTTGGCTGATTTTTCAAAAGCTATTGATATTGATTCAAAGTCTGCAAACGCATTTTTCAATAGAGGTGTTACTAAAGTAAGGCTTAAAGATTATGAGGGTGCAATTGCTGATTACACGAAGACGATTAAGCTTGATCCTACTTATTATGAGGCATATTACAACAGAGGTAACATACATATTCAACTAAATGATTATAAGCAAGCAATCTCTGACTTTGACAAAGCAATTAAAATTAACCCGAAACTTATTCAGGCTTATGATGACAGAGCTTACTCAAAGATGGCAATCAAAGACTATCATGCTGCTATACAAGATTTTTTAGAAGTTATTAAATCTCAACCTAATAATTCAAAAGCATATATTAATTTAGGCTATTCAAGACAAGGACTTGGAGATACTAAATCAGCAATTGCTGATTTTTCAAAGGCAATTGAAATTCTACCAAAGGATTCCATAGCTTATTTTTACAGAGGAAATGCGTTATACGAATTACAAGACTACCAGAATGCTATTGATGATTTTACTAAAGTAATTGAAATAAATCCCTTTAGTTTAAATGCATAC
>CAZCBG010000132.1:0-6837 GCA_964496885.1 uncultured Bacteroides sp.
TATAACTATTTGAACTTTCAAAGCTCTGCTTGGATTGCCAATCTAACATCAGGTGAATTTAATTATATTTTAAAAGATGGGGGAAAAGCATCAGCTTATGGTATGGAAATGAATGTGAAATATGCCGTTTTAAAAGGATTGCAATTTTTTGGAAATTATGCATACATTCATGCTCGTTTTGCTGACAATAATGTGGATGGTGTTCAGCAAGAATATGCCAACCATATGTTCAAACTTACACCCGATCATAGTTTTGCATTTGGCTTGAATGCAAGATGTGAAATTGCCAAAGAATTATTTTTATTTGCATCTCCTTCTTATGCATACAAAACAAAAATATATTTTGAAGATGCCAATACTGCCGGCATTGAGCAAAAAGCATACGGTTTGTTTAATTTCAGAGCAGGGATTGAATATAAGCGTGTTACGCTTGCTTTTTGGGGGAATAACCTATTTGCTGAAAAATTTATTGCCAGTGCTGGAAATACTGGCAGTTTATTTGGCGACCCAACTCAAATACCGGGAGCACCACGAATGTTTGGTTTAAAAATGAGTTGGAAATTTTAATTAGATAAACCCTCTGGGTCAAAAAAGTAAAACGTTACAACAAATATGTAGTTGCATCTATAACGGTTTTTTAATTTAAATTCTTAGATTTGAAATTGTATTTGTTTATATTGTTCAAACATTGAAATGACTCTAAGTCTTCCACTGAAGCTCAGGAAATCATTATTTAAGCTTTAATATTCTGCTGTTCAATATAATTCTTTATAATAACTAAAAAATATTTAATCAAATATATACCACTTGTTTGAAAAATATTTCGTACTTTTGCACTCCATTTTTAAAATCAATTTACTAATCATTTAAAAATTAAAACACAATGTTAAACAATTACGAAACAGTTTTCATTATGACTCCCGTTTTGTCTGATGATCAGATGAAGGAAACTGTAAAAAAATTCCAGGCCTATTTGAAAGAAAAAGGAGCTGAGATTGTTTATGAAAACAATTGGGGATTGAAAAAACTGGCTTACCCTATTCAAAAAAAATCAACAGGATTTTATTATCTTATTGAATTTAAAGCCGAAGGAACTCTTGTAGCTGATTTAGAAACTACTTACAAACGTGATGAGCGTTTATTGAGATTTTTAACTGTAAAACTCGATAAACACGCTATAGCTTATAGCGAGAAAAGACGCAATCTCAATGCTAGTAAAAAAGCAGAAGTAGTAGTAGAAAACAACGAATCAAATTAAAAATTGTTAATTTAAAAAACTTAAAACAATGGCAGACAATAGTTCAGAAATCAAATACTTAACCCCTATTGCGGTTGAAACCAAAAAGAAAAAGTATTGCCGTTTCAAAAAAAGCGGAATCAAATACATTGATTACAAAGATGCAGATTTCTTATTGAAATTTATCAACGAACAGGGAAAAATTCTTCCAAGAAGATTAACCGGTACTTCTAATAAATATCAGAAAAAAGTATCGCAAGCAGTTAAAAGAGCAAGACATCTTGCTTTATTACCTTACGTAGCAGATTTATTAAAATAAGGAGGGAAACACAATGGAAGTAATTTTAAAACAAGACGTAGAAAACTTAGGTTATAAAGATGACCAGGTTAAAGTAAAAGATGGATATGCACGTAATTTTCTTATCCCTCAGGAGATTGCCGTTATGGCAACCGCTACCAATAAAAAAATTCACGCTGAAAATCTAAAACAACGTGCATTCAAATTGGAAAAAGTAAAAACAGAAGCCGAAACACTTTGCAAAGCACTCGAAAATATAGTGGTTAAAATAGGTGCTAAAGCTGGTGAATCCGGAAAAATTTATGGTTCTGTGAATTCAATTCAGATTGCAGAAGCCATAAAAGAACAATTCAACTACGAAATTGATCGCAAAAAAATTCATATTGAAGGCGAATCAATCAAAGAATTAGGCTCTTATAAAGCAAAAATTAATCTTCACAAAGAAATCAAAGCTGAAATCAGTTTTGAAGTTATTGCTGAATAATTAGTTTTTCAACATAATTTTGTAAAAACCCGGTTTTATCACCGGGTTTTTTTTATTTTTGTAAGATGCTATCAAAAAACACCATCAAACACATACAGACTCTGAAAATGAATAAATTCAGAGATGAATATCATCAATTTATTGCTGAAGGTGATAAATTGGTAACTGAATTATTGACAAGTCATTTCAAAATTATTGAAATATTTGCTGTAAGAGCCTGGTCAGACGCTCATAAAATTAATCCAAGTATTGCTGTTACTGAAGTTACTGCCTTAGAACTTGAAAGAATAAGTGGATTAACCACACCCAATATGGTGTTGGCTTTGGTGGAAATTCCTCAAACTCAATTTATAGATGCATCAGCTTTTGAGAAACTGATACTTTTGCTGGATGAAATTAAAGACCCAGGGAATTTAGGAACCATCATACGTATTGCCGACTGGTTTGGAATTTCAACGATTATTTGTTCTGAACACACTGTAGATGTTTACAATCCTAAGGTTGTGCAGGCCACCATGGGCTCTATTGCTAGGGTGAGTCTGCATTATACTGATTTGGCCTTTTTTCTGAAAAACAAACCAAAAGAAATCCCTGTTTACGGGACTTTATTAAATGGCAAAAATATTTATAGTCAGACTTTAAGTAAAAATGGCCTGATTGTCATCGGCAATGAATCCAAGGGTATTTCAGATGAACTGCTTCCATATATATCGCAAAAATTGTATATTCCTTCCTATGCCGAAAATCCCGGTAACAAGGCTGAATCATTGAATGCTTCGGTCGCAGCAGCTATCGTATGTGCTGAGTTTATGAGGAGAATATACTAGTTTCTGATTGTTTCAATCTGTTTTCTTTTCAGTAAGTGGAATTTCAAGATATAATGGGTTAAACTCAGGTTTATTCTTCGGATTTCCTATAACCTATTTTCTTAAGGTTTGCTTGTTCTAATTGTTGTTGCTTTACTTCTTCAAACTGTTTTAAGTATTCAAAAATCAACATAAATTGATCGTGATGCAGAGATAATTTTGTATCAATTTGCTCAAATTTTTTCAAAATTTCTTGATGTGTACTCAACAATTCACGCATTTTTGTAAAAATACGTATTATTTGGATATTTACTTTTATAGCAGTCTTACTATTTAAAACATTGAATAACATAGATACACCTTGTTCATTAAATGCCATTGGAAAATAACGAATACCACCCCAACTTGAGGTGCCAATTTGACTCCTCAAATTCTTTAATTCTTTGTCAGTGAGTTCAAACATAAAGTCATCAGGGAAACGATCGATATTTCGTTTAACTTTTCTTTTGAGATATTTTGATTCAACTTCATATAATTCAGCTAAATCTGCATCTATCATTACTTTTTGACCTCGAATAAAATAGATTTTCGATATTACAATTTCTTCTGATATTTTTATTTGATCTGTAATGTTTACTAAATTAAAATGCAAAAGTAAAAAAATTAAACTTGAGGTGCCATTTTGTCACCTCAAGTTTAATTCAATTTTCAAGATTTAAATACTCTTTGAAAAACTATTGATTCTTTGTTCCTCTAAGACATCATTATCTTTTATTTTCCAATATTAGTAATATCTTCTTGTTATTAATGTGCTAAGGAGCATTGCGATTAATGCAAAAGTTTGTATAATGAAAGTTACACAATCTGACAAAAAATTATAATTAATTCTCTCATTATAAAAATAGTATATCTGCCATTTCTTTCCCGTTAAATCCGAATCAATACGTCTCTTTAAGCCTTTTCTTTTGCATTAAAAACTGCTAAGAACAGAATATAAACCGCACAGGCAACCAAAACCATCATACCTGCGGTTAAGCCGATATTGTCTTTTAAAACCCCTATCAGTAAAGGAATAAATGCGCCACCGGAAACTGCCATAATCATGAGTCCGGATATTTCGTTGCTGCGTAAGGGATATTTATCAACAGCCAATGAGAAAATCAAAGGGAAAATATTGGCAGCAGCTAAGCCAATCATAAACATGATAACCATTGAGGAATTTTGAGTAGGGGCTATCAATAATAAAATAATGGTAAGCAATGTCAGTAGACCGGACCATAAGAAAAATTTCCTGGACGATAATTTTATCAGCAAAATAGCGCCTCCGAAAGTACCCAGCATTTTGCCAAAGAAATATACACTTCGAGCAGATTGGGCAAAAGTGGAATCGTTGGCCAGATTGAATTTACTCATCAGAAATTGACCTGAAACAGCGTTGATACCTACGTCAATACCTACTATCAGAAAAATACCTATCACAAACATCGCAATAGGACCATTGCTTAATAATTTAAAAGAGGATGCAAAAGTTGCTCTTTTTTCGGTAGAAATAGTCTCTTCTATTTTTGTAAACCCCAACCATAGTGCAGTAAGTATCGATACGATTCCAAATACCAGAAACAATAATTTCCAGTCACCAAACTGTAATGCTAACCAAGCTGCGAAGGGAGGAGCTATCATTGACCCAATTGCCTTTATGAATTGAGAAAAACTCAGGAAACTGGACTTTTTATCAGCGGGAACTACATCTACGAGTAATGGATTGGCCGATACCTGTACAATAGTATTACCAATACCCAATAATGCAAATCCCATCAATATACTTGCATACGAATAAACAAGAAAAGGGAAGAACAATCCCAAGGCTGTAATAAAAATCCCTGCATTCAATACTTTACGTTTTCCTAAACGATCCTGTAAAATACCGATTGGTACCGAAAGAAAGAAAAACCATACAAATACAGCCGATGGAATCAATTGCGCCAGGGTATCACTGAGTTGAAAATCAGGTTTAACACGATCTACACCTATGCCTACTAAATCGCAAAAACTCATTACAAAAAATGACATGAATACAGGTAAGATAAACTTTGCGTTTCCGGTTTTTTTCATAAAAATAAGATTAAGAGGTTAAGAAATTACATTTTTGGTAAAAGATTTTTTACATTCTGAAAATAACCTTCATCAATTAAGCGGGCAGCACCCACTATGGCTGAAGTTTCCATTAATTCAGATAAATATATCTTGGCTCTTATGTTATTGGAGACAAGTGTATCCATTAAATACTTGCCAAATAAGTCGTAAGCACCTATGATGTTTCCACCGATGACGATGCTTTCTGTTTCAAATTTTTTCATCCAGGGGCTCAAGAATACACCCATATTCTTACCATACTCTTTAAACAATTCCAGGGCAATGGTATTGTTATTTTTTGCTTCCAGGGCAATGTCTTTTACACCATTTATAGTTTTTCCAGTCCGCTGAAAATAATTGTTGACAAACCATCGGGTAGAAAAAGAATCATCGGCGATACCACCGTTAAAGGGAACATGCCATAAGCAGCCTTGTTTTGAAACATTTTCGCCTTCCAATATAGGGACTCCATGGTCAAAATAGGCAGAACCAAAACCTGTTCCCAGGGTAAGTGCTATTGTTTTTGCTTCGTTTTTCGCTTCACCTATCCATGTTTCAGCAATGCCAAATGCTGTGGCATCGTTGATAAAACGAACGGAAACATCAATAGATAATGATAAGCGTTGCTTCATTTCGGCAACAATATCGACATTGTATAAATGCTCAAATTTTTCTACTTCTTTTGTAAACAATGCTATTCCATTGGTATAATCAAAAGGGCCCGGCATAGCAAAGCCTATGCCTGCTAATAAGGATGAGTCAATTTTAGCTATCGTTGTTTGTAATGTTTTTGCCCAGATAGATAAAATTTCTTCGGCAGATGCTTTATTGTCAACCTTTTCTTCTGCCATCGAAAGGGTAATCAATTCATTTTTTTCAATATCTATCGCTGCACATGCAATGTGATGTCCGCCTATATCTACACCAATAGCAATTCTTTTATTCATCGAATGATTAATTTATTTATTCATAAAAAGTATCAAAGATAATTATATTTTTGCAATCCAAAGCTAAATTCATGAAGTATTTATTATCAGGAAAATCCAATTACGATAAGTTTCCATTTATAAATGTAAAAGACTATGGTAATGAATGCTACATCGGATGGAAAGCAATTGTTCAACAGCTAAAACGAAGTTGTGAGCAGTTATACCAAGATAAAATTATTATCATTGCTGAAGCATATACTGGGATTTACGATTTCGTAGCAGCCGAAATTTGCGAAGCACTTCAGCCATCTAAATTTTTTTATGCCTCGGGAGCACTGAAATCTCATGAAGAAATTGATAAACTCGTTTATCCATATACTACCGATGATGAAATTTTTGGCTTTATAACAAAATTGGTAATAGATGACTTTTTTGATATTCATAAATTGAGTTTGCTTCAGGATAAAATTAAAAATATTGAAAAAGGGATAATCTTGGTATATGGTAGTGGTGCATCCTTGCTTGCTGAAGCTGATATACTCCTCTATTTAGATATGCCTCGTTGGGAAGGGCAGTTGCGTTTTAGGAGCAATCAAGTGAGCAATCTGGGAGCTGATAACAAAACTGAAACTGCTTCATTGCAATATAAAAGAGCCTATTTTGTAGACTGGCGGGTTTGTGATCAAATTAAGAAAAAGACCATGTTTCAATGGGATTTTGTAATGGATACAGTGGATGCAAAAATCCCTAAAATGATAACTGGCAGAGCCTACCGGCAAGGCCTAACAAATGCAATTCATCGTCCATTTAGGGTAGTCCCTTTTTTTGATCCGGGTCCCTGGGGTGGACAATGGATGAAAGAAGTCTGCGACCTAAACAGAAAAGTGGAAAATTTTGCCTGGTGCTTCGATTGTGTACCCGAAGAAAATAGTTTACAGCTAAAATTCGGT
>CAZCBG010000133.1:0-6707 GCA_964496885.1 uncultured Bacteroides sp.
AAAATTAATTTTTATTTATCGTCGTAGCAATGAGATAAATGATTAATTTTGCACTCTTTTTGAATAGAAAAATAATATTTCAATTTTTAGTTTGAAACGCATGATTAATATTACTTTACCCGACAATACAGTCAGACAATACAGCAAAGGAAGCAGCGCCCTCGATATAGCCAAAAGCATTAGTGAAGGACTTGCCCGTAATGTACTGGCAGCCAAAGTAAATGAAGAAATTTGGGACGCTTGTCGTCCTATCAACAACGATGCTCATTTGCGTTTATATACCTGGAATGATACCGAGGGAAAAGCGGCCATGTGGCATTCATCCGCCCATTTGATGGCTGAAGCCATCGAAATACTTTACCCTGGTGTTAAATTTGGTATAGGTCCTGATATCGAAAACGGTTTCTATTACGATATTGATTTTATGGATTACAGCATTTCATCGGACGATTTCAAAAAAATCGAAGACAAAATGCTAGAACTTGCTTCACAGAAGCAATTATTTACACGTAAAAATATTTCGAAATCGGATGCACTTGATTATTTTAAGAAAAAAGGCGACGAATACAAACTCGAATTGATTGACGGATTGGAAGATGGAAGCATCACTTTGTATGAAACCGGTGTATTTACCGATTTATGCCGTGGACCTCATATTCCTGATTCAAGCTTTATAAAAGCCATCAAACTACTGAACACTGCTGGCGCTTACTGGCGTGGTGACGAAAAACGCAAACAACTCACGCGTATCTATGGAATTACCTTTCCAAAACAAAAAGAATTAAGTGAATACCTGGTGTTACTTGAAGAAGCAAAAAAACGCGACCATCGTAAATTAGGTAAAGAACTGGAACTTTTTACTTTCTCAGCTAAAGTTGGCATGGGCTTACCGATATGGTTGCCTAAAGGTGCTGCATTGCGTGAACGTTTGGAAAACTTCCTCAAGAAAATACAAAAAAATGCAGGTTACGAACAAGTAATTTGCCCTCATATCGGCAATGTTGAATTGTATAAAACTTCAGGCCATTTTCAGAAATATGGAAAAGATTCTTTTCAACCCATTTCAACTCCGGTTGAAGGGGAACAATTTTTCCTGAAACCTATGAATTGCCCTCATCATTGCGAAATATACAATTTCAAACCACGCTCTTACAAAGATTTACCAGTAAGAATCGCAGAATTCGGAACGGTATACCGTTATGAACAAAGTGGTGAATTGCACGGTTTGACAAGAGTAAGAGGATTTACTCAGGACGATGCACATATATTCTGCCGTCCCGATCAGTTGAAAGAAGAATTTATCAATGTTATTGACATTGTTTTATATATTTTCAAAACCCTGGACTTTAAAAACTTCACCGCTCAGATATCGTTGAGAGATAAAAACAACAGCGAAAAATATATCGGCAGCGACGAAAACTGGGAAAAAGCTGAAAATGCTATTATTGAAGCTACCCAGGAAAAAGGCTTGAGTACAACCATAGAATACGGTGAAGCAGCATTTTACGGTCCTAAACTGGACTTCATGGTAAAAGATGCCATTGGCAGAAAATGGCAGTTAGGTACCATACAGGTTGATTATAATTTACCAGAACGCTTTGAATTGGAATATGTTGGCAACGATAACCAAAAACATCGTCCGGTAATGATTCACAGGGCTCCATTTGGCTCTATGGAAAGATTTGTAGCGGTACTTATTGAGCATACTGCAGGCAAATTTCCTATCTGGTTAACCCCGGAACAGTTTATCATTCTGCCTATTAGCGAAAAATATACAGAATATGCAAAAAAAGTTTTAAATTTGCTAAAAAATTACGACCTTCGCGGACTCATTGACGAGAGAAATGAGAAAACGGGAAAAAAAATCAGAGACGCTGAACTTCAACGAATTCCATACATGATCATTGTTGGGGAGAAAGAAGAAAATGAAAATTCTATCTCTGTTAGAAAGCAAGCTGAAGGCGATTTGGGCAGTTTTACCATCGCATCGTTTGCAAAAATCATCAATGACGAGATTGCAAGTTTAATTGAATAGTAAGTTTAAAAGATAATATATTCACTAATTTGGGAGGAACACAGCTATAGCTACACCATTTTACAGCAGAAATAGAGGACAAAGGCCATTAGAAAAAAAAGCTGAAGACCAACATAAGATTAACAATAAGATTACTTCGCCGGTAGTGCGTGTTGTTGGTGAAAATATTGAGCCTGGTATTTATAATTTCAAAGATGCCATAAAACTGGCATATGAGTTGGAGCTTGATTTGGTAGAAATATCACCTACAGCCAATCCACCGGTTTGTAAAATAATTGATTACAAAAAGTTTCTTTACGAGCAAAAAAGAAAGCAAAAAGAAATCAAAGCCAAATCGGCTAAAATTGTAGTAAAAGAAATCAGATTAGGGCCTCAAACAGATGACCATGATTTCCTGTTTAAGCTGAATCACGCAAGAAAATTTTTGTTGGATGGGGCCAAAGTTAAAGTAGATGTATTTTTCAAAGGCCGAACCATCATCTACAAAGAACAAGGGGAAACGATGTTGTTAAAATTTGCAGAAGCCTTATTTGAAGTTGGTAAACCAGAAATGATGCCAAAACTGGAAGGAAAAAGAATGATGATGATTATCGCTCCAAAAAAATAGTTTTTAAATAATAATTAATCTAAATATATCACAGCAATGCCAAAAATGAAAAGCAAATCCAGTGCTAAAAAAAGATTCACTCTTACAGGAACTGGTAAAATTAAAAGAAAGCATGCTTACAAAAGTCACATTTTGACTAAAAAATCTATCAAACGTAAACGTAATTTAACTTACAGTACGACCGTAGATACAGCCGATGAGAAAAGAGTAAGAGGAATGCTTTCAAAATAATTTTATAATAATTAGTATTAACCTTGTTTATAGCACAAAAGAGTCCTTAAAAACAGGAACGCTTAAACAATAAAACAAAACAAAATGCCAAGATCAGTAAATTCAGTAGCATCAAGAGCACGCAGAAAGAGACTTCTCGCAATGACGAAAGGTCAATTTGGTCGTAGAAAAAATGTATGGACAGTAGCAAAAAACTCTTTGGAAAAAGGTTTGCAATACGCATACAGAGACAGAAGAGTTAAAAAACGTAATTTCAGGAACTTATGGATTGCCCGTATCAATGCAGGTGTTAGACCTTATGGTTTATCTTATTCCGTATTTATGGGTGGAATTCACAAAAAAAATATCAGTTTAAACAGAAAAGTTTTAGCCGACTTAGCAATGAACAATCCGGATGCTTTTAAAGCAGTCGTTGATTTTGTTAAGAAATAAGACGAAGTTTAATACAAAAGCCAGCATTCTAAAAATGATGGCTTTATAAGAAAATATTTTGAGTTAAAATGCAAATCAATTAAAAAATTTATTAAATTTGCACTCCCTAAAAAACATTAAAAAATAGCAATCATGAGCAAGCCCGAATTAATGCAATATGTTGAAAGCCTTGTTGAAAGAAAAGAATTTCCTAAATTTAAAGCTGGCGACACTGTTACAGTTTCATATAAAATCATAGAAGGTAACAAAGAACGTATCCAGTTATTCCAAGGAGTTGTACTCCAAAGAAGCGGAAGTGGTTCTACCGAAACTTTCACCGTTAGAAAAATATCAGGAAATACAGGTGTGGAAAGAATTTTTCCTATCGCTTCACCCTTCATCGATAACATCGAAGTTAACAAACATGGTGTTGTCAGAAGAGCCCGTATCTTCTACCTCAGAGGTCTAAGAGGTAAAAAAGCCAGAATTAAAGAAAAAAGAATGTAATTTTCTTTTTCACACATTGAAAACCTCGACGAATAGTTGGGGTTTTTTTTTAAACAAAAGCTTCGTTTTACCACATAATATGCTTAGGTTTGCTAAATATTTACTGCAAGGCAGAACGATTCATACAAAAAAATAAATCAATGAAAAAACTCCTCATTATCCTTTTGATTTCATGCATTTACATGAATGTAAGCGCACAACAAACCAAAGGTGGCATATCTTCTGAAATGCTAAAAGAAATTCAAAAAAACTATCAAAACAACAGCCATGATAAGGCCATCGGAAATGCTATTTCTGCCAATGAAATCAAAAAACTTGCTTTAAACAGACAGAATATTGCTACTAATGATGTATATTTCTCAAACAGAATCAGCTCAAAAGGTATTTCTGACCAGAAATCTTCGGGAAGATGCTGGTTGTTTACTGGCTTAAACGTCATCAGAGCCAAAATTATCAGTAAATATAATCTTTCTCAGTTTCAATTTTCTCAAAACTATTCTTTCTTTTGGGATCAACTGGAAAAATCAAATTTGTTTCTGGAGGAAATCATAGCTACAAAAGACAAAACCATGGATGACAAAAAAGTTGATTGGCTTTTTAAAAACCCTATTGGTGATGGTGGCCAATGGACGGGTGTTGTGAATATTACTCAAAAATATGGTTTGCTGCCTTCTGACATCATGCCAGAAACCAAAAATGCCGATAATACAGGCGTAATGTCATCCATATTAGGAAGTAAACTTCGTGAAAGTGGATTACAATTAAGAGAGATGGCAAGCAAAGGCCAAAATTCTGAAAGCCTGCAAACCAAGAAAAAAGCAGTTCTTGCTGAAATTTATAAAATATTGGTATATTGCCTGGGTGAACCACCCACTGAATTCAACTGGCGTTATAAAAATGGAAATGGACAAATCAGCGAACTTAAAAAATATACGCCCCTCTCCTTTTTCAAGGAATTTGTCGGAGTAGAATTAAATGATTATACAATGTTTATGAATGATCCTACCCGCCCCTTCTATAAACTTTATGAGATTGAAAACGATAGACATACATTCGACGGTAATAATTGGAAATACATCAATTTACCAACCGAAGAAATCAAAAAAATTGCCATTGCCTCAATACTCGATACCAATGCACTTTATTTTTCGTGTGATGTTGGCAAGCAATTGAACAGTGAAAAAGGATTGCTGGATGTAAACAATTATGATTACGAAAGTTTATTTGGTGTAAAATTCGGTATGAATAAAACCCAACGCATCCAAAGTTTTGAAAGCAGCTCTTCGCATGGAATGTCGCTGGTTGCTGTTGATCTTTCAAATGGAAAACCCATAAAATGGCTATTGGAAAACAGCTGGGGTAGCAGCGCAGGCTTTGAGGGCCATTTAATTATGACCGACAAATGGTTTGAAGAATATATGTTTCGTATGGTAGCAAATAAGAAATATGTTGCTCCCGAAATTATGAAAATAACAGAACAAAAGCCCATTGTATTGCCACCATGGGATCCCATGTTTTCTCAAGAACTTTAAAAAAAACATAAAAATGAATACTCAAAATTTTCAAAACACACAGAATACAATCGGCAAGATACTACACGATTGGTTGATAGATATTGGGTTAAACGACAGTGCTGCCATCGTTTTAAAAGGAGTTATTATAGTTATTTCGCTCTTGGTTTTAAGTGTATTTGTATTTTATATTACAAGAAAAATCATCGTTAAAATACTTCATGAAATAGCAAAAAGGACTGAAAACACCTGGGATGATATAATGGTTGAACGCCGTGTATTTCATCGTTTGGCTAATATTGCTCCTGCTGTCATGCTTCATTCATTGATACCAACAATGATGATAGATTATATAACCTGGACCGTAATTTTGCAGGCTGCCCTGGAAATATATATCGTTTTGATTATTATCATAGTAATGGATGCATTTTTCACAGCATTGATAGAAATTTACCAAAACTATGAAATTTCAAAATTTAAACCTATCAAAGCTTATGTTCAGATTTTAAAAATCATTGTTTACTTAATCAGTGGTATTATCATCATTTCCATCCTGATCAATAAATCGCCGGTATACCTTTTAACAGGCTTAGGCGCAATTTCGGCGGTAATGATGTTGATTTTTAAAGATACCTTACTGGGCCTGGTGGCAAGTATTCAATTATCGAGCAATGATATGCTGCGTCATGGTGACTGGATTACCATCAATAAATTTGGAGCCGATGGTACTGTAATGGATATCAATCTTACCACCGTTAAAATTGAGAATTTCGACAAGACCATCACCACTATACCCACTTATTCTTTGATTTCAGATGCTTTTCAGAACTGGAGAGGAATGGAAGAATCGGGCGTTCGACGGATTAAAAGATCCATTATTTTGAACATGAACAGTGTTAAATTCTGCACTCCCGAAATGCTGGACAAATTTGCCAAGGTTCATTTGATAAAGCAATACATTACCGAAACGCAAAGAGAGGTGCAGGACTATAATACTGCCATGCAATTTGACAATACCGAAATTGTAAACGAAAGACGACAGACAAATTTAGGTGTTTTCAGAGCCTACGTTCAGGCTTATCTTTACAACAACCCAGATTTATCAAAAAGCAATTCTATTATCGTTCGTCAGTTGCAACCCACAGAAAGAGGCTTACCGATAGAAGTTTATGCATTCAGTACCATATTGGAATGGGGAAAATACGAAGATCTGATGGCCGATATTTTTGATCATATCCTGGCCGTAGTCCCTGAATTTGAATTGCAGCTTTTCCAAAACCCAAGCGGATCTGATTTTAAGAACCTGGTAAATGTTGATTAGGGTTTTAGGCTGTAGGATTCTAGGTTATTAGTAAGAAAAAAAGCAGGAAGTAGGAATCAAGCCTTAAATTCAAAATGAGAACAC
>CAZCBG010000134.1:0-6669 GCA_964496885.1 uncultured Bacteroides sp.
ATGCTGTCGTTTTTCATGTAAATATAATAGCCAAGAATCGAGTCAACTGAAGCTGTCCAGCTGATTTTACAATTGCTTCCATCAACTGTGGCCGTCAGATTTGAAACCGGAGCTATTACATCATTTCTTAATGCCGGATCTCCCATCAAGGCAATGTGAACAAAACCGGCTCCATACCATCCTCCCGGAAAATACAATGAATCATTATTCTGTGTCAGACGAACATCGTAACCTATATTTTCACCCAACGCCATGTGGTGGAGCTGCCAGTGAGGAGTTCCGCTCCATACACTACAAAGCATTTTTCCTTGAGCCAGTGGTGCCCTGAGAAAATTATTCTGCGAATCCCAATCTCCGTAATAACTTCCGAACAGCATGGTAAAAATACCCTGAAGATTGGCAGCCGCATAATCAGTTGTGCTGCCTATTCCATTGCATGATGTATAGGAACCTGCACCGCAGCCGTATGACCAAAGGTAACTCTTGCCAGTCATGGTAGTAAAATAATCATTGGCTATTACACTGTCCTTCCCAACCAATGGGGCGAAATTTTTCCATCCACTGGCAGCAAATGCTCCATTCCAATAATTACCGAAATTATCATCAATAACAGCTCGATGCTCTGCAGTGAAGTCTTTATGACGGTAGGCATGATCTTTGTCCAGATAATTTTTAAGTAAAACTTCATCGGAAGCAGCAAATGCAGGTAAATTGTAAAAATCGACCCTGCCAATTTCAAGTTTAATTTCTGCTGGCATAAAACTCTGGTCAAATTTCCCATCGCCGGGAATATTGTGGTTGCGTGGATCGCTGGCAGCTGTATTGTTTATGTCTACATCTGTCCAGTTTCCCAGCATATCAGCATAATAAACGTCAGCCGGCCAGGCTCCTTCGTGTTCAGTATGACCGTCAGGATAAATCTCTCCACTGTAGGGGACGGGTATATGTCCCAATAAAAATACTGCTTTGGTGTTGACAGTATCCAAAAGGTAGTCTGATACGATCAATGCTTTTACAGAAGGAACACTTGCTGAACGGACGATAGTATGCCGGATTACTTTCCATCCGTCGCCTTCCAGATCATTCTCAAGTCTTTTAATTTCAAAAGCTAGGGTATCTTTATAGCTACTATCAACCAACAAGATTAGATTCCCTCTGTTTTCATTTGCCGCAATCTGAATACCTGAGTTGATGTAGCCATAAGCATAAACAAAGCCATAATTGTTACTGTCGGTACGAATGACCTGGTATTCATATGAGATTCCTGAAAAAACATTCGTATCAATGTATTGTGTAATTGAATCCGGAACATAAGTAATATAATTACCCCATACATTCTCTGTTTTAAGTTTTCGGTAGATAAAACAGTTGGCGGTAGGGGAATTTGCCACCCAATTTAATGTGATTTTGGCAGGGGAGGCCTGTACTTTTGCACTCAGCTCTACACTTAAATCCCTGCAGCTTTGGGAGAATGAGTTCTCAGGATACAAAAGCATCAAATTGAGAGTGAAAAAACAGAAAATGATAGGTTTAATAAATAACTTCTTTTTTGACAAATACATGTTCATTGTTGATCATTTTAAAAACATAGACACCCTGGCTTGTTTTAAAATTGAAATTACTGCTTCCAGTTCCGATTGCAAAGCTACGAATGATTTTGCCTTTGATGTCGTATATATTTAAAATAGTTTTCCCCAACCAGGGATTAATGACTGATATCGATTGTAGATTGTAGTAAATGATTGGATTTGTGTTAATTGAATTATTGGCATTGAAATGCAATAAAAATCGGTTTTGCTGATCGCTCTGATGAGCAGAAAAAGAATAGCTGTTTTTAATCGATAAATTCTGTTGAATTCCGGTTTGAAGATCTTCAAGCAGAATGTTGCCAAATGCCTGAATACCTTCTGCTGAGATTGTGTAATTGCCATTTATACCTGCTACAAAGCCCACAGAGACAAAGAGCTGATCTGAAATTTCAGTAAAGGAGTTGATAGAATATTTAATATTGTTTTTACCTGAATACAATGCAGGTGCATCGGCTAGCATTGAAAACCATTTTTCAACTCCCTCACCTTCATTTTCTTGCTTCTTTTTTTTGATAAGTATTTCATCGCCATAGGAATTTTCTGTTGATTTGACTTTTAAACGAAGCAAATCTGTTGAAATTGTTTTCATAAAGTTCTGAGTAGGATGTACCCTGGCTGAATTAGGAATTGTAAATGATGCCGATGCGATGGCTTTTACAAAAAATCCCTGATGTGGAGGAATAATACCAGTAATGTCATTGGTCCCTGCTCCGAAAGCATATACACCATAATTTCCTTTACTTTCATTCCAAATCCAAATGGAAGGAGATGTGTTTTTTAAACAACTAATACGATTAGTATATCCTTCAGCATCCCAATCGATAGCAGAAGGATAAGGGTTGCCAATTAAATTATAGGTATTTGAAGTATTGTAAACTGCAATCAATTGGTCTCCGCTATTTAAATCTCCACTAAAATGATGAATAGCAGTTCCTGTATAAGAATTACTGTAAGCAACCAGATATCCTCTCCCATTTTCAAAAGTAGTAAAGCCTGAAACATAAGCTCCATTAATGTCTCTTATATTTTGCCAAACATTTCCCGTTATTACAGTAGATTCATCCCATTTGTAGAAATCAAAACTTAGATCTGGTGTTGTAGGGGCAAATTCAGGTATTATAGTTTGATTATTTATTGGAGCCGAAAGTAAATGCCAGGTATTATCTTTTGGGATGTATCGTTCTGCCGTTGTTGTTCCGGTGACGCTTAAAGTTCCATAAGTTATTAAAGAAGCGGTTCCATTGAGGTCCGATTGCATATTTAAATTTCCATTTACTTTTAAATTACCTGAAGCAAGAATACTTAACTCAGCCGAAGGAGCAATTGTTAAATTATTACACTGCATATTGCCTGAATTTACTTCAGCCAGTTTTCCAGTTGGAATGTTAGCATTGGTGTTTGAAGACGGTACTCCAAGATCCCAATTTCCATTGGTATTCCAGTCATGATTTATAGCAGCTGAAAAGTTTGAGTTTGTAGGAGGCAATACATTAATTGTATAGTCTTCTACTTCGCCCCAATCTCCATAACCGCAGGGTGTTGCATTTGAGCCATTGTCTGCATCATCCAGTCGTATTCTCATTCTTGTTAAACCTAGCGCTGCTCCAACAGGTGGTGAAAAGTTTGTTGTTATTTGCGGATTAATAAAAGGGAAAACATTGGATGCATAAACATTTTCGCCAGGATCCGTAAAATCATCATTTTGATTCCAATCTACCCAGATCATGAGCTGATCTCCATAATAAGAATTTGTACAATTGATAGTAGCCGATGCTGATCCACCAATTGCAAGATCCGATGATAGGGATGTAAAATCCTGATAACCTGAATTTCCTCTGCCTGATGCCTGATTGATAGTTCCTATCGTAACATTTGAAATGTATTCTCCTGCAGGGTTAGTAGTAAGCGAGCCAGCTGCACAATGACCTGTTGTAGTTGTATTTCCAGTTAGAGCAGGTTTAGTAAAGCAATGATTTGAACTGCTATATTCATAAACTGAAAAATAATAAGCTGTTCCCATTCCTAGTGAAGTTATATTTACTGTAGTTCCAGTTCCATTGTATACTACATAATTCCCACTGCCAATTTGTGATCCACTTCCAAAAGCAGAATTAGCAGTATAGGAAGTTCCTGTTACGGGTAAAGCAGTGGCAGCACTTCCGGCTTTTGCAACCACCAATACTGCATCGCCATTTCCTCTTGTCCATCCCGCTGTTATGGTATTATCTGTTATAGCAGAAGTTGTAAATAAACTTGCTTGCGCAGTCGGAGAAGTGCAAGGTGGAGGAAAGCTGATATCGAAAGAGATGGTAGTACTTGCAGATGTTACATTGGAGATATTCAAGCCTCCCAGGCCTCCGGTTTGAAGAAAACAACTAGGATTTGTAGCATCATTGATGGCAGTCCTACTAACATCAGATGAATAATTTGCAATGAATGGGTTGCCGTTTGCAGATGTAGAACCACCTGGTCTGTAAATGTAAACTTCGTCTGGTGGGCCATTCATATTGCCATTGCTTACCCTTGTATCTATTCTGTAGACAATTAAACCTGAGCCAGGTATATTAGATTCAAAGGTTCCGCTTTTGTTACGGTATTCCACCATAAAATATTCATCGGCAGAATTGGGAGAAGCTATTTTGTAACAATTGTTGGTGGATGAAGTCAATGGATGCAGGGTATACGTTCCTGAAGTTGTAATTTCGGGTACATTGCTGATCCAGGTATGATTGGAATATTGCCACTTCATATAGGCTGACATATGGCCACTTCCATATTCCATTAAATCCCAGTAAGCAACCGGTGATATGCCATTACCTATATAATGATATAAATCGGGTGCCCCTAAGGCATGAAACATCTCATGGCAAATTGTAGTAACTGTCACCTGATTTTCTGGTTGAAAGGTATAATCATAGACTCTTTTTCCATTGATATTAATAACTTGGGAAAATAAAGCCCAGCGATGCGCCCATAAAATATCATTCCAGCCTTCTGAATTTCCTTTCACAATAAAACACACATTGTCAACCTTATTGTCACCATCACCATCAATATTCAGAGAGGGCGAAACCGGAGAATTTGAATTGATCCAGTTGATGGCATCTACTAACAATTGATGTTCTCTTGCCGTTCTTTCTGCCCCATTTGCTCCTCCATTGTAACCAATTGGATTTGTACTTGAATTATAAGGCCTGTAATAATTTCTAGGATGGCTATTTTGGTAGGATAAATTGGTTGTTAGGCTACAAGAAGGATAATGTGTACTGTTGATTGTTAGGTTATCATAAGAAACTTCCTTGTAATATGATTTGAGTGAAACACCTGTTGGTGGATTAAACTTATTGTCAAAGTACTGTCTTGTAGAATCTATTTCAGCGTCATCCGAAAAGCGAAGATATACTACAAGGTTGTTCAAGTCACCGGAATGTGGAGCTTTACTAGGTCCGTTATTTTCTTCTTTTAAATAATGGAACATGGCTTCGTACCTGCGTTTGTATTCCTTTTCTGAAATTTTAGCCCTTATTTGTAATCCGACAATTGCAGGATCAACACTGTTAACTAAATATTTTGAAGGCTTTACTAAATCGCCATCTGGTTCAGCATAATAATAATAGCCATCTGAAGCCTGAATAATTGTGTACCCTTTTTCATCGTGTATCCAGTTAAAAAACTCATCTCCTGAAACAAAACATTCAATGGTTTTTCCATCTGGTTGTTTAATAGTATAAGGAAGTCTTTCGAAATAGGCAGCTTTGACTGAAATGAATGTAAAAATAAAAAATAGAATAAGTATGGCTTTTGATTTCATAAGCTATGCATTTATATCAGAATACTGAAGTAAAATACAAAAACAATTATAAGCCATTTTTGTTCCGATTTCTTGTTTTTCTATGAACATTTACACAAGTCAATACTTATAATCTGAATTATAAGATCATTCTTCCATATCATTCATCCTTCTTAAAATCTGTAGATTCCACTAATCGTCAAGCAACCTCCACTTTGTGAGGGAAATAAAACCCATTTTGTTTGTCGGTGTTTTTGAACCATATATTTTCCGATGCCATAACCCAGGGCTGAGCCAATGATCACATCGGAAAGCCAATGGGCATTTTCGGTAGTTCTTGATATTGCAACTCCAGTCGCCAATGTATACATTATTACTGGAATTATAATGCTTTCTTTGTATTGCTGGGCAATTACAGTAGCCAGCGTAAAGGCAGCAATGCTATGGCCCGATGGGAAGGAAGCATATTTATCGGGAGAACTTCCTGTAAATTGTTTCAAGGATTCAGGAAAAGGATGCCATTGACTGCTTGCATCAACCCTGGGACGTTGTCTCCCGGCTATCATTTTTAAAACGCTCACCACAACAGCCGAGTTTACAAGGGCATAGCCTGCAATGGCTCCGGTTTGCATGGCTTTGTCATCTTTTAAAACCAGTCCTCCCAGGTAAAATGCAGCACTAATACCTGCTACAACAGGGATTTCACCTAAGTTTGTAAAAACAGGACTTACATCTTTTACCCAGCTATGTTCAGCTTTGAATTGCATAATATTGCAATGGATGTTTTCGTCGAAAATCATAGCTGTTCCGGCAACGAAAGCAATAGGAAGTATATAATACAATTCTTTCTTTTTTATATGAATAGGTGAGGACCATATGTGTAGTTGATCTTCCAACAATGATTTCCCTATCCAGATGGGCTTTGATGAAACATGAATACTGCTGTCATTTATTTTGTCAACTGCTTGAGAGAAAGTATAGGTTGTAAAGAAGAATACTAATAGGATATAGGCAATAATAATTTTCATATAAATTGTTGATAATTTGATGATTTTAAAATAATTCATTTAAGTTTTATGTCAGATTTTTTAAATTTGGAGCGAAAATTTAAATGTAGGCTTGACTTCTATCATCGATTTTTAATAGCTTTTAGTGACGGGGTGACTCAAAATCACCCCGTCTCTTTAAATATATTCACACTTACGGATAGTACATGATTAATCTTCGATCAAAATTTAAATTTGAATTCTAAATAATTTAAATTTGCGTATAAACTACTAACTGTCAGTG
>CAZCBG010000135.1:0-6586 GCA_964496885.1 uncultured Bacteroides sp.
AACGAATTATTGGCCTACAAAGCCAGACTTATCAGTGAAAAAACAAGTTCAACTGCTCCAATCTACCAGGTAATTGTCACCGTATCTGCAAAAGAAGCCGTTATTGGAAGTCTTTCTATTTCATATATCTGCTCAAATGCAGGATGGACACCAGCTTATGACATCCGTGTAAAAGATATTGACGCACCGGTTGAATTGACTTTTAAAGCCAACGTTTACCAAAATACTGGCGAAGACTGGAACAATGTTACATTAAAACTTTCTACCAACACCCCCGGAAAAAACAATACCAAACCCTATCTGGCCGCATGGTATTTGAATTACTATATGCCTGTAAATGCCTACACATCTAATATGTATATGGGTACTTCAGATATTGCTCCAGCTTCAGTTTCTCTTAAATCAATAAATGAAGAAGTAACGACTGTTTCTTCTAAAGGAAAGAAAATCCCAAGTGCTCAAACTGCTTCAAATTACACTACCCAAACTAAAAATATAACAGCAATGGAATATAATATTGACTTACCTTATTCCATACCCAGTGATGGAAAATACCACCTTGTATTTGTTCAGGAATATAACAATATTGCTACAAGCTATAATTATTATGCAGCACCCAAGATTGACAAGGATGCATTCCTGATTGCCCGACTTAGCGCCTGGGAAGAATTGAATTTAATTGCAGCCAAAGCCAATATTTATTTTGAGAATGCTTTTGTTGGTGAAACCATTATTGATCCCAATATAATAAGCGATACGATGGAACTTTCGCTTGGACGCGATAAAGGAATCAACATTCAGCGCAAAAAACTGAAAGATAAAGAAAAAGAACAAATAATGGGTAATTCACGCACAAAAACTATTTGTATGGAAATTACTGTCAGAAACAATAAAAATTCAATGGTTGATCTAAATCTGGAAGACCAGATTCCAGTAGCTAACGACAAGGATATCAAGGTTAGTTTTGATTCAGAAAACTTCACTGGCAGCTTTAATGAAAATACTGGAATGCTTAACTGGAAGATGAAATTAAAGCCTAAAGAAAGCAAAGTAGTGAACTTTACTTATACTATCAAATATGACAAAGACAGAAATTTAATTATGAATTAAACCTTTTTAAATTTTCATCTTAAATATTTAAGAAATTAAAAAAATCTCTATTTACAAGTCTGTCAGACATTTGAATGCTGACAGACTTTTTTTTATTTAATTTAGTGCCCACATATACTTGTTGTTCTAAATTTATTATAAAACATATATATATTTTTATTATTTTTGAACACGATAAAAAATCCCTTATATCTATGAAAAAAATAAGTGAAGTAAATTTTAAAGGCAAAAAAGTTTTAATCAGGGTCGATTTCAATGTGCCATTGAATCATAACCGTCAGATAACAGATGATACCCGTATTGTTGAATCATTACCTACCATCAACAAAGTCCTGAACGATGGCGCTGCAGTAATTTTGATGGCCCACCTTGGTCGTCCAAAAGGAGGTTATGAAGAAGATTACACCCTCACCCCTATCGTACCACACTTATCAAAATTACTAAACCGTAATATTATTTTCACAAGAGACCTGTTTGGTCAAAAAACCATTGATGCTGCTGCCATATTAAAGCCAGGTGAAATAATACTTTTAGAAAACCTGCGTTTTTACCCTGAAGAAATCAATGGTGATTATGAGTTCGCAAAAAAACTTGCCAGCTTAGGTGATGCATACATTAACGATGCTTTTGGGACATCTCATCGTGAACATGCTTCCACTGCAACCATTGCTCAATTTTTTCCAAAAGCAAAATATTTTGGATTATTACTGGAAAATGAAATTGAAAATCTTGAAAAACTTTTACACAAATCTAAACCACCCTTTACAGCAATTATTGGTGGAGCAAAAGTTTCAAGTAAAATAGACATTATTAAAAATTTAATCCCCAAAGTAGATAATATGATTATTGGTGGAGGGATGGCCTTTACTTTTATCAAAGCTTTAGGAGGTAAAGTTGGTAATTCGCTCATTGAAGATGACAAAATAGGAGTTGCACGTGATATGGTTCAGGAAATGATGTTGAAAGGTGTTAATCTTTATTTACCAACAGATGCGCTTATTTCAGAAACATTTTCAAATGATTCACACTTTCAGGTTGTTTGTGCTGATGAAATCAAAGAAAATTGGATGGGGCTGGATATCGGACCTAAAAGTTGTAAAAGATTCGCTGAAATTATCAATAATTCAGAAACAATACTTTGGAATGGTCCTATGGGCGTATTCGAAATGGACAGATTCAAACAAGGCACGAAAGCAATTGCGATTGCTGTTGCCAGTGCTACTATTAGCGGAGCTTTCTCTGCAGTGGGTGGTGGAGATTCTGTGGCTGCCCTCAACCAATATAACTTAGGCGATCAAATTAGCTATGTATCAACTGGTGGAGGTGCCATGCTTGAATATCTTGAAGGAAGAACATTGCCCGGTGTTAAAGCAATTCAGGAAAAATAAACAAAAAAGAGAGGCTGGCCAATTTACCAGCCTCTCTTTTTTAAATAAATTTTTCTCCTTTATCACTCATTACATCGTTTACAAATTGCCTGATTTGCTGTTCTTCCGTTTTTTTACAAATCAGTAGAATATTATCATCTTCCACCACAATATAATCATCCAGACCTTGTATTACAACTAATTTTTCTTTAGGCATATTAATAATACTATTAGAAGAATTATAAGTCATTACATTTTTCCCGACAATTGTATTTCCATTCTCATCTTTTTGGCGAATTTCGTACAACGAACCCCAGGTACCTAAATCGGACCATCCAAACTCAGAAGACAATACATAAACGTTGTCTGCCTTTTCCATAATACCATAATCAATAGAAATATTTTTGCAAATAGTATAAGCATTCTTAATGAAACTCCCTTCGTTTTTGGTATTATAATATTGCATACCATCTTTAAATATGGTATCCACTTCAGGCAAGTATTTCTCAAATGCCTTCATGATGCTTTTTAATGACCATACAAAAATACCTGCATTCCACAAAAAATCACCACTTTCCAAAAATGATTCAGCCATTTCCAAAACAGGTTTTTCGGTAAAAGTCTTTACCTTATTAATGCGGACATCATCAAGAGAAGTAATTTGATCATTAAACTGAATATAACCATAACCCGTATCAGGACGACTGGGTTTAATCCCCAATGTCAGCAACCAATCATTTTTCTTGGTTGCCAATAATGCCGAAGTAATCACTTCGATAAAAGCATCTTCATTTAAAATGATATGATCTGATGGAGCTACAATAATATTCGCATCTGGATTAATCTGTAATATCTTATAATTGGCATAAGCTATGCAAGGAGCTGTGTTTCTGCGTGCAGGTTCACAAATAATTTGTTCATCATTGATATGAGGTATTTGTTTTTTTATGAGATCTCTATAGATTTCATTGGTAACTATATAAATATTTTCGCTGTGACAAACCCTTTCGAATCGTTTAAAAGTCTGTTGAATAAGTGTTTCTCCTATTCCCAAAATATCAATGAATTGTTTGGGTTGAGAAGTCCTGCTCATGGGCCAAAACCGTGAGCCGATACCTCCTGCCATAATTACACAAAAGTTATTTTTCATTTAGTTATTTTTTACAAATGTATACAATATATTTAATTATCAATCAGGATTTTTAAGCTTTCGTTATAAGGCTATTGGTGTTGAATGATAAGAATTAAGTATTAATTCAAAATTTCTATTTTTATTTTGTATATTTCAGAAAAGCCTTTTAAAAATTTATTCTTATTTTGATGATACTACTTTAGCCAAAGGATGAAATAGATATTTCTTTTTATTGTTTAAACATAAGCATTTGTATCTTTTTCTGAGCTTTTCTAATTTTTGAAAAGTTCTTCCATCTGCTGTCTTGAAATTAGCAAGTAAAGGTATTTCTTCAACAAAAAGACTATCTTCTTCACTATTTGTATATTTCTGCATGGCTCTCCCCATTTCGAGTTTTGCATTTTCAGGTGAAGTTTCAAGTTTTAAAATGGCAAGCTTAATTTCCTGAGGGAATACATTCTGCTCAATAAACTGATTCAATAAACTATAATAAGTTGATTTCCATTCTTTTCCGTGAGGTTCTACCTTATTTTTATATTTATTCCAGACAAACAAATGTGCAAATTCGTGAATCAACGTTACCAAGAACTCAAATTCATTTAAATTATAATTAACTGAAATTCTATGAAATACATATCCATTTTGGGGTGGACGATAATCGCCTAATTTCGTTTTTCGATTCCGGCAAATATTGAGTTGAACATTATTAACAGCAAATAAATTAACAACCTGACTTAAAGAAGCATCAGGTATGTATTTAGCTAAAATTTCTTTAAGTTCTGTCATTTTTTACTTCAATAATATAACCAAATGAAGGGCACTCCATGCATTTCTTTTTTCTGCGGTGTTTTACCGAAGAACAAGATACCAAAAAGATGAGTAGTAATGAGATGAAGGTAATTAATTTTAAACGATTTGTTTTTTGCATTTATAAAAAGAATAATTAAAGGGGCAAAATTAATAAAAACTATTATTTAAGTTCACTTATTTGTAATTTTTATAGTTTTTTGAAATATAAAAATGATTAATTTAGCCAAAATATTTAAAAAATACATGAAGATATTATCAGAAGTTGGTAGATATTTAGTTTTAATGAAGCAAGTTTTTCGCAAACCCGAAAAACAATCCATTTACAGAAAGCAATTATTGCTCGAAATGGATAATCTGGGGCTTGATTCACTTGGGATTGTAGCTATTATCTCGATTTTCATGGGAGCAGTTGTAACCATTCAAATGGCTTTTAATGTGGACAGTCCTTTGATTCCATTGTATACAATAGGTTTCGCAACCCGTAAATCAGTTATTCTCGAATTTTCGCCTACAATTGTAAGTTTAATACTTGCCGGAAAAGTGGGTTCTCGCATTGCTTCCGAAATAGGCACCATGCGTGTAACCGAACAAATTGATGCACTTGAAATTATGGGTATCAATCCGGCTAGCTTTTTAATCTTACCAAAAATTATTGCTTCTATACTTATATATCCATTTTTGATTTTACTGAGCATGTTTTTAGCGATTGGAGGTGGATGGCTATCTGGTTCATTGACAGGTCTGGTGGCAACCAACGATTATGTATATGGATTGCAATATCAATTTAACATGTTTGATGTCACCTATGCTTTGATTAAAACTGTATTTTTTGCTTTTCTTACAGCATCTATTTCAGGATATTATGGTTATTATACGTCTGGAGGAGCATTAGAAGTTGGTCGTTCTAGCACAAAAGCTGTTGTTAACAGTAGTATTATGATCATTTTATTTAATTTGATACTCACTCAATTACTTTTAGCATGATAGAAGCCATCAATGTTTCGAAGACATTTAACAATCACATGGTTTTAAATGATATCAGTGTAGCTTTTGAAAAAGGCAAAACCAATTTGATCATTGGTCAAAGTGGATCAGGCAAAACTGTACTAATGAAATGTTTGGTTGGACTGTTCCCAATTGATAATGGAAGTATAAACTTTGACGGGCGTTCATTTTCAGATATATCTTACGGAGAAAAAAAGAAAATTCGTCAGGAAATCGGAATGCTGTTTCAGGGAGGGGCATTGTTTGATTCGATGAGTGTTGAAGAAAATGTTGTTTTTCCATTGTCAATGTTCACTGATATGTCAACAAGTGATAAAATTGACAGGGCAAATTTTTGTTTGAAAAGAGTAAATCTTGAGAATGTTAACAAACTTTTCCCATCTGAATTAAGCGGGGGTATGAAAAAACGTGTTGCCATTGCCCGTGCCATAGCAGCCAATCCGAAATATCTGTTTTGTGATGAACCTAATTCAGGTTTAGATCCTGCAACCTCTATTGTAATAGATAAACTTATCAGCGAAATCACTCAGGAATACCAGATTACTACAGTAATTAATACCCATGATATGAATTCTGTAATTGAAATCGGCGATAAAATTGCATTTATTTACAAAGGGAAACTGTGGTGGGAAGGCGATAAAAATTCGATACTGGATACAGATAACAAAGAAATTAACGATTTTGTGTATGCCACTGAATTAACACGTCGCTTAAAAAGAAAATAAATGAATATACTGGACATTATCTTACTCATTCCATTGCTTTGGTTTGCTTACAAGGGTTTTATAAATGGCCTGGCAGTTGAACTGGCAAGTTTACTGGCCTTGATACTGGGTATTTATTTATCCTACCGTTTTTCGGTATATATAGGTGATAAAATTGGGCTGAACGGGAAATATGCCGGTATTTTTGCTTTTATTATCACTTTTGTTGCAGTGGTTGTATTGGTAAATTTATTGGCCAGAATCATTGACAAAGCATTCAGCCTGACCTCTTTAGGATTTATCAATAAATTAGCAGGTATTGTCTTTGGGGTTCTTAAAATTGCATTTGTATTAAGTATTATCCTCTACTTAATCAATATTTTAGACATCAAAAGACTGATCATTTCGGAGAAAAACAGAAAGGAATCAGTCTTGCTGCAACCTATTACAAAACTTGC
>CAZCBG010000136.1:0-6580 GCA_964496885.1 uncultured Bacteroides sp.
CCGACCTAAAAGATGAGGCTATTGAATAGATACTACTTTTAAGACGGGGGGACGAAAAATTTACATTCAGTAGGGGTTTTAGCCCCAATTATAAACAATTGTTTGAATATTTACAAGAAGAGTCATCAATTAAAAACGCCCATGCAATAAATATGAATGTTTTCCGATTGGGTCTAAAATTTTTGATTATAAATATCCTAAAGACAATAATATATTACCTCTTTATATTTTTATATTGATATGATTGCCCTAAGGGGAAAATAAATATTGAAAAATACTTTAAGCTAAAAAATCAAGCATTGACTACCACCAGCTGATACCAAGCAATCTGCAAAGATCCATTCTTGAAAGTAAAAGATTGTATTCAAACTGTAGCTGGCTGAGCTGGGCATCTTTATAATTGGAAACAGCGGTTAAAAGTTCAAGGTTGGTGATAACACCGAATTTATAACGTTCAGTTGCCAGCTTAAAGGCAAGTTGTGACTGCATGATCAATGTATCAGCACTGGCCAGCTTTTTCTGATTTTTATGGATATCATCCAGTGCATTCAGCAGGTCTTTATTTAATACTGCTTTTTGTGTTTCGAGTGCCATTTGAGAAGCATGATGATTGATCACCGCCATTTTTCGCTGAAAGGCTGGACGTGAAGCGGGTAATATCGGTAAACTAACGCCCATGCCAACGAAATAATTAATATTAATTTCATCAATACTGGGCATATACCCATTCTTGTAGCCAAGCCCTGCCTGAAAATTAAGAACAGGCAGTCGACTGCGCTCTGCGGAAATGATATCCCAAGCAGCCGATTTTATTTTATCTCCTGCAATACGAATGTCGGGATTGTTTCGGTAGGCTATTTCCAAAACCGAATCTGTCATCAGGTTGAAGACCGAGGAATTAAAACTAGTATCGTTCACATAGTCTTTCCCTGAATTGCCTGTCAGCATCCCTAACATATTGTATTGCTTATCGCGTTGAGTCTTTAGCTCAGTATAGAAGTTCTCGACATTGGTATATTTTACTTCCGTCGAAACAAGGTCATAGCTCAGGGCATCTCCGTTTTTAACTTTAACATTGATTTGTTGTAAAGTGGATTGCAGCAGCATAATTTGTTGCTGTTGCACATACAGACTGTTATTGAGAAAAATAATTGAATAATAAATTTGTGCCACCTGATAGGCTAAGGTATTTTTAAAACTTTCAAGATTGTCTTTTGAGATGTCCAGATCGCTTTTATTTTTATTCAATTGTGAATTTATCCTCAGATCAATCAAGGGTTGAGCCAGGTAGATAGAGGCATTGTAATTGTTGGCAGGTTGTATATTAACGTTATTGGTCTGGCCACCTCCAGTAGCAAAAGGGATATAAGGTGTGGGATATTGCCAGCGGTATGAAAGATCACCCACAGCCGTTGGGTAATAGGCTGCTTTCCCGAGTCCGACTTTTACTTCATTCAAATTTACCTGATCATTCATTTCGCTTACTTTTGGATAATTGCGGAACGATAGTTCAACATATTTTTTCAGGTCAGCAGGGAGTCTAAGCTCCTGGGCCTTCATCAGATTAAAAGATAAAAAAAGTATGATTATTAAGAATAGTGATTTCATGTTCAATGTTTTATTTATTTTTTTTGTTTTTAAACTTCTTCAGCTGCCAAAAGTGTCTCTTTGCTTTGTATTTTATTCCTCTTGCTTAGCAATATCAGCGGAAAGGCAATCAAAATAAAGAGGGTTGAATAAAGGAAGGCGTCCAGGTAACTAAGCAGATAAGTTTGTTTCATAACTGTTAGTTCAATTATCTGGTAGGTTTGTTTCTCAAGATTGGCGCCTACAGGAAGTTTCGACTGAAGACCCTGATAAATCTGGTTAAAACGTTCGGTAAAAGCAGCACTTCCATTATAAATATTGCTGATTAAATCGGTACGGTGAATGGCTGCACGATGGGCTAAATAATTATTGATGATGGCAATTCCGAACGATCCGCCTAATTGCCGCATCATATTGTTCAAGGCAACTCCCTGCGGGATGTCTTTAGGTTGTAATCCCGCGACAGCCATAGCGTTCAGTGGTACAAACAATAAGGCGAGGCCGGCACCACGAATCATGAGTGGCAAGGCAAAAAAACTTGAGGTAACATTCTGATCAGCCCTCGACATTAATATCCCGAAGCCCATCAGCGTGATAAATCCAAGAACAACAAACACCTGGGGTCGTGTGCCTTTTTGAAGCATCTTCCCGATAAAAGGCATGATGATCAACGATAAAAAAGTGGCAGGCAAGAGTGTGATACCTGTTTCATAAGCCGTGTAGCCTAATACCCTTTGCAACATAAGGGGAAAAATAAATACCGAAGTAAACAGTATAAACCCGACTATAAACGTTAGCATTGTTGTAATTGCCAGGTTACGATCCTTTAAAATTCGCAGGTTTACCACCGGCTCTTTTTGCTTCAATTCCCACCATATAAATGTGATAAGTCCAACAACTGCTATAATGCTAAGCATTATGATCAATCTAGAATCGTACCAGTCTTCCGACTCGCCCCGTTCAAGAATATATTGAAGAGAACCTATCCCAATGGTAAGCAGGAAAATCCCAGACCAATCTATTCGGGGTTTTAATTTAATATCAAATCCTCGGGGTATAAACCGATAGGCAAAAACACTGGCCAAAATCCCAAATGGAACATTGATAAAGAAAATCAACGGCCATGAATAGCTGTCGATGATAATTCCACCGAGCGTTGGCCCAATAGTTGGGCCCAATACCACACCCATACCGAATAAGGCTGCTGCCATTCCCCTTTGTTTTCCAGTGAAGGTCTCGAAAAGCAGAGCCTGTGATGTGGAAAGCAGGGCTCCTCCGCCTAATCCCTGTACAAATCTCCACAAAACTATTTCCCATAATGAGTTTGATGTTCCACAAAGTACAGAGGCCACAGTAAATATTGCGATGGAAGCTATATAGTAACGCCTCCGCCCAAAATATACCGCCAGAAACCCTGTCATAGGAATAATAATTACGTTGGCAATGGCATAGGAAGTGATAACCCAGGCGATATCCTCTATGGAAGCACCCAGGTTTCCGGCCATCTGGTTCAACGCTACATTCACAATAGAGGTATCAATCAGCTCCATGATAGCAGCTGAAATCGTCGTGATCGCAATAAAGATTTTCGCAGTCTTACTTAGTGATTCCATATCTTTTATTGGATAGGAACAGAAACAACTACGCTCATTCCTGCGCGAAGAACATCTTTATATTTTGCCTCATCCAGAATCTCGATCCAAACAGGAACACGTTGTGTGACTTTCACAAAGTTCCCAGTAGCATTGTCAGGGGGAAGGAGTGAAAATTTAGCCCCTGTTGCATCCGACAATGAAATAATTTTCCCCTGAACATCCAGTTTCGGATATCCATCAATTTTAAGATGGACAATTCCTCCTTCATGAATATTTTTCAACTGGCTTTCCTTGAAGTTGGCTACAACCCATTGTCTGTTGGTGTTCACGATGCTAAATAGCGGTGTACCGGCTTGTATAAATTGGCCAACATCTATATTTCTTTTTCCCAGTTTTCCGTCGGCAATGGCATAAATACGGCAATAAGAAAGTTTTAGTTTTTGCTGTTCTATCCTTACTTTTTTAATCTCTGCCTGAGCTTGTGCTTTTTTTACCAACGAACTTAAAACCGTAAGACGGGTTTCGGAAACCCTTACATCCATCTGGCCTGTTTCAAGCTGCTTTGAAGTGATATCAAAAGCCGACTGACTGTCATCGAGTTGCTTTTGAGTAATCGCATTTCCTTCCGAAAGGCTTTTATCACGTTTCAGATCACCTGAAATTTTATGCTGTCGTAAGCTGGTCACTTCAAGGTTTCCTTTTGTAGCTGACAGAGAAGCCTCCGCATTAACAACTGCTGCTCTGGCATTGTCGATATCTGAGAGAGACTGCTGATAATCTGCCTGCATTTCCTGCAATTGCAATTCAAGTTCAGATGAATCCACTATCATCAGCAATTGACCCTTGTAAACAGTTGAATAATCATCAGCAAAAATTTTATCCACATAGCCGGTTACCCTCGAAAGTATAGGAGCCAGGCGCATTTCGACCTGCGCATTGTCAGTTTCTTCATGATGAATAGCATACCAAACTTCTTTTACCAGAAAGATTAAACCAATAATCACAACTATACTTAAGATAGTCCTTGGAAATATTTTTTTGCTTTTGACAGGCTTATTTTCTAATTCATTATTCATAATTCGAGTTTTGATTTTTTATGTATTTTTTCCCAGATGTAAGCTATTCAGCAGTATTATGTATTATTACAAATAAAGAAGCGCTATCGCTTCTTTATTTGTAGATGATTCCTAAACATAACCGCTTAATAGCAAAAAAGTTTTTTTTGGAAGTTGCAAAAGTATAAACTGAAAAGGATGTATTTTTTTACATAGGATAAAAAATCACTTCTTGCTTCTGATCCTGCTGAGTGATACCTGTGAGATACCCAGATAGCTTGCTGTATCGCCCAAACTTACGCGTTGAATGAGATGCGTGTATTCGTTAACAAAACCTGCATAACGCTCACTCGCATCATCCTCAAGCATTTCTTTGAATCGTTTAAAAGTATTGACTGCAGCAAATGAGATAAATTTCCTCATAAAGGATTCGAAGGAATGATGATTCCTGCATAATTCTTCAATATCGTAATAGTCAAGATAAGTCAATATGGTATCTTCCAATGCAATGGTTATAAATTCGGCAGGCGTTTGGTTGATATAACTATCGAGAACAGTAAAAAGATTATTTTCAGAAAAAAACCGAAGAATGAAAACCCTGTTCTTGTTATGGAAGTAGTGTTTTACTAAACCTTTATCAATAAAAAATAAATTCCGGCAAATTTGTCCCTGGTTATTTATCAGGTCTCCTTTTTTATAGGTTTTATGTTTGAGTTTAATTGATACGTCGTCTGCTGCCTCTAGGCTGATGGGTGATATGATGTTGATGAATTTTAGAAAATCAGACATTTTATGTTTCCTTTTTATAAATCTTATTCGGTAGATTTTTTATTACAAAATTATTTATATTTACTATAAAACTGTAAATATAAACCTAAACCTATTTGACTTTGTAAATTATTTTTTATGCTATTTTTTTACAAAAATACATTTTTAACAACTACAAAAATTTAATTTAAATTTTATTGCCCAATACCAGCATCAGCAGCATCCGTTTCCGCTATGGCTTCCTTTTGCTGTATTCCAAGTAATTTTCTAAGCATTTATTGGTGATTTTCAGGATATAGCTGCCGAATTTAGTCCCTCCCTGATAACTTATTATTGGTCTGTCAGTCTATGCGATTACCAATGGCATGTTAATTCTGCTTAAACTCATCTAGTACAACCAGTGCTTTGTTTTGAAAATCAAACAAAGCCTGATTTTCCCATGGAGATCCGTTATTAGCTTGACTTCCTTTCCTGGCTATCAATTCTCCTCCCCAATAACAAAATCCAATACATTTATTGACATCTCTTGAAATGCATTTGATTTGTCTGATAAAATCTCTTTGCCCCTGAGGAGTAGCTGGAAAATCAGGCAAAATCAATTGTTCTTCGGTTCCCACAATGTTATTTGTACAATCATTCCAATCAAGTGTAAAAGGATAAGCCGTTTCAGCAATCACTATTTTTTTATGGTAGGCTTGTGTTAAAGCTTGCATTTTAAGCTTAAGATTATTTAATGACTTCCCATGCCAAATTGGATAATAAGATAAGCCGATAATGTCATAATCCAAGATATTCAACTGATTAAAGAAGTTATCTGAACCCTCTATGCCAGCATAGTGTAAAATTATTTCAGCATTATCTGAACTTTTCCTAACAGCAGCAATGGCAGTTTGCATGAGTTCAATAAATTGCTGAAAATTATTTGAAATATGCCCATAAGGAAAAAGAAACCCTGTATTAATCTCATTCCCAATTTGAATAAAGTCTGGTTGTATTTCAGCTACAACTTTTTGGGTGTAATTATAAATACTGTCTTTCAACGCAGCAAAACTTATTCCTTGCCATCGCGTAGGAGTTTCCTGATGACCAGGATCTGCCCAAGTATCAGAATAATGAAGTGATAACCATATCTTAAAACCCTTAGATTTTAATGCTTGGGAAAACTGTTTTACTTCATTAAATCCAGAATGTTCATTTTTTGGATTCACCCAAAGTCGTAATCTAATCGTGTTCACAGCTTTTTCTTTGAGGATATTTAAAAATTCTTTTTGATTTGCTACAAAATCAAAAAAAACCGTATTTGAATTGGCTATTTCAGGATAAGAAGAAATATCTACTGCCGAGACATTGATTGAATGTGTCACATCAGTTTCGTTGGTAATCGTATTATCTTTATTACAAGCAATTAATACAATCAATAGAAAAATAAGGTGGATTGATTTCTTCATTTTCCAATTAAAATTACAGGCAAGCCATTTAAATATAAATCAAAACGCTCTATAAAACTTAAATCTGATTGGCTTTTTATAATGTATGCTGTTTTTACAAAAATACATTTTTTAAAACAGTTCTTAA
>CAZCBG010000137.1:0-6473 GCA_964496885.1 uncultured Bacteroides sp.
CTTCTGCCCATTGCACTTCCTCCAGCTGTCATACCAAGTCCGGCAAAAACCCGACGATTCATTGTGCCTGCAGGATAACCTGTTAAAGCTGTCTGGCCAGCAATTGCAGCTCCGAATGAAGTAGTGAAATTTGCCCAGCCAGCAGATGGGTCTGCATAAGAACCTGTATGAACACACAACACAACAACTTTGCCAGGATAAGTAGTTTCCAGCGTTTTTGCAATGGCATGACCATCAGGGCAATATCCACAATGGACACCCGTAAAATCTTCTAATACTGCAGATTTTTTCATTACAGTAGTTGAAGCTAAAAATACAGTTGTACTCGTTGGAGTAACTGTTTCGGTTTTTTTACATGAATAAAAGCCGATAAATAAAGATGCTAAAAGTAAAAAGCTTGTAATTTTTTTCATATTTTTAAATTGTTTAAATTTTGCGTAAAAATATAATAAAAAACAATAGAATGCCAATAAATTTTGTTAAATAAATCACAAATGTTTAAATCTTAGCGTATTTGAGATTTAATAGGGTAATTATTTGTGAGCGAAAACTATGAAATTTGCTTGTTTTATGAAAGGTTTTCTTGTTTCAAAAATTGCGATAGCAAAGCTTACTGGGAAAAAATGTTGAAAAAAAAGAGGTTAATATGTAGCATATTAACCTCTTTCAGATAAAATAAAAAAATAATATTATTTTTTTACGTTGATAGCTTTTTTGCCTCTGTTATCTTCAGCAATATCATAAGAAACTTGATCATTATCTCTGATTTTATCTAGAATTCCAGATACATGAACAAAGATTTCTTGTTTAGATTCGTCATCAAGAATAAATCCAAAACCTTTTTTTTCGTTGAAAAATTTAACTGTGCCAGTTGACATAATATAAAAAATTAATAATTAATATGCTACAAAGATAATATTATTTTTAATAGATTGATATTTTTTTTAAAAAAAAGTGAATTTATTTTTTCCTTTACATTTTTTTTGTACTTTAGCCACCTCTTATTTTGAAAATTATGATTAAGAAAATAAATTTTGGAGAAATTGTAATTGATAATCAAATATTTTTATTTGTCACCATTTTCTTTATATTACTATTAATTTTTGGAGCTTTCAAACTCATACAATTGATTAGAAAAGTTAAAAAACAAAAAGCCAATATGCATAATTTGGTGAAAGAATACGAAAGTTTTTTAAACCAAAGAGAGAAAAAGTAACTTCATTATCAGGTTTTTTTGACTCTAAATCATCATTCAAGGATGTAATACTTCCTCATCCATTTTAAAACAGGCTATTAAATTAGTTTACAAACAGTTTTTTAGTATATACATTTTTATTAGTTATCACTTTTACTAAATAATATGCAGCAGCATTTTTAAGATGAATTTTGCTTATCGTATTTGTATTGCCTGTTTGTTTGAATATAAGTTGTCCTAATAATGTAAATACCTTAATTTCATTTACTTTTTCTTGGGTGTTGATATAGATAGTACTATTATTGGAAAAAATTAGAATATCAGGGTTCTGTATTTCATTGATATTGTTAGAAACTGATGTAAAATGCAAAAGAAATCTGTCTGCATTGTCAGTTGTTTGAGCCATAAATGTATAATTGGAAGATGGGATCATGTTTTTTTGAATACCAGTTTGAATATCTTCAAGTATTAGTTGGTTAAATTGCTCATTTTCTGTAAAATGAAGCGTATAAATCCCATTCACTCCTGGTTTAAATCCTATAGGGACTGTGGGATGTTCAGTGATTGTGGTCAGGTAATTGATACTCCAGTTTTTATTGAATTTTGTAGTGTACAAACCAGGTGCTGAAGCTTCCATACTAAACATTTTTTCGGCACCAAACTGATCGCTTGTTTTACCATAGCTAATAATGATTTCGTCACTATATGTATTTCCATTTCCGCTAACATGGATACGAAGCATTTCAGGACTTGAAGCGGTTGTTTTTAACCAGGCTTGGTTGGCATGTACTCTCACGCTATCGTTCATTTTTAATGTATCTGCAATTACCGATTTTACCCAGAATCCCTGAGAAGCTGCTATATATTGACTTACACCATTCGTGCCAAGTCCGGCTAAATTTGATACATAGCTTCCATAATTCGCGTTAACAGGATTCCATATCCAAATTGCTTTTTCATCAGCTCCTGCATCCATAAGCATACTTCTTTTGAATCCATTGGCAGAGTTCCAGTTGATGGCAGAGGGATAAGGATTGGCAATATAATTCCAGCCACTGAAATTCCCAGTTGTAAAGCTAAGTGGAATATTTACAATCCCATGATTGAGGGCACCTGAAAAACTTTTGGTAACGACAGAAGGAAAGGAAACAGCATAGGCTTTGCCGGTTTGAAAATTCATTCCTCCATTGATAGTAGCGAAATTATTAGCAGTATAGCTTGTCCAGGTTTCGCTGGGTTCGCTCCAGAGGTAGAGGCTGTCGCTTGCAGAAACAATTGAACTGATTGCCTGAGCAGTAACCGGTGATGCAAGCATGTGGAACTGATCGGGACTGGGAATGTAACGTTGTACAGTAGCATTGATTCCATTGCTCTCGATGATAGATCCAGTCCCTGTTGCATCAGATTGAATGCTTAAACTACCGTTTACTGATAGGTTTCTTAAAGGATTGATCGTTAATTGACCTAAAATCGTTAAATTATTACATTCATTATTGTTTGAATCAATTACCGCTAAATTATTTGCTGGTATCATAACATTAAATAATTTATTTGGAATTCCATTGTTCCAGTTTATTGTTTTGTTCCAGTCATTATTATTAGCAGCAGTAAAAGAAGTAGTATTTGGATTTACAACAATACTTACCTGATTCGATGAAGCTTCAGGGCAAATACCGTTTTGAACGATTGCACGATAATCCATAGAACCTAATGATATTGGTGTTTCTGAAAAGGGATTTGCTGAAGATAAAATATCTGTCCATAAGCTCCCTGCATTCGCTGATTTTTGCCATTTTGTGATAGTTCCTGTATTAGCTGTTAATGTAAGTTCTGCATTCTGTCCACCCAAAATAGAACTTGCTGTTGGTGTTAGGGTTCCTGCAACTGTATGGATTCCTGAGCCTGAAACTGAACGCATCACTGGAGTTCCTCCACCACCACTAACAACAATATCGCCATCATAAGAGATCGCTTCTGAAGGTGAAAATTTCACAAAAATTGTCTGACTAAAGCTTCCTCCTGCTTGTGAAATTGTAAGGGTGTTGGTATAATTGCCTCCAGAAGTTGTTGCAAAAGTATATCCTGTTAAAGCTCCTACTGTTATATTTGCGCTTGTAAGGTCAGTACCTGTATTTACAAAACTATTGGGTCCAGTGGTAGTATTGGTGCATTGATTTCCAAATGCTGAAATTGCCCCTACTGATAATGTTGGTATAATCTGATTTACAGTACCACCGATGGCTAATCCATTAGAACCTGAAGCAGTTGAAAAAAATCCCCATCCACCAGTAGAAGTTTGTCCACTTGCATAATACCTTAAGGTTATTGTTGTCCCCGGTGCAACATTTTGTAAGGCTGAAATGCCAGATAAATTAATTTGTGCCATTGAAAGTGAAGTAGATTGAACCGGAGAAGCAATTAAAGTAAAAGTTGTCCCATTCAAACTATAAGCAAATTGAGAAGACACACCAGGTGATGCATAAAATGTACTTGTTCCACCAAATTTTGCATCTATGGTTGAAAGTGATAATTTGTATCCATTTGCAGCAGTGAGCGTTATTTGAAAGTAATCAGTGTTTGATGTAGAAATACCTTCGTTTTTGAATCCAAGTGTTCTGAAACTATTGTTAGCACTACTAGCAGAAGCACCAGCACCCCTTGTAATATTGCTAGCTCCACTTGTAGAAATAAGATTAGAATTGAAATTAGTTGCAGCAACTGTATCAGGACCTGAATTATATCCAGTGAAATCCCAGGCTGCAATATATCCAGAAACCGTCAATAATTGTGAAACATTAGGGGCTGCTGTATAATTTCCATTCCCGCTTTCTAATGCTGTAATGGTAGTTGTACCCGTGCCAATAATATGTATCTGATTGGAAACGATGGTTGCAACAGCCGTATTTGAACTTGTATAGGTAATCGTATTAATGCCTGAAGTCGCAGATAAAGCTCCAGGGCTATAATCTGCATCATTAATAGTTTTAGTTGCAAGTGCTCCAAAACTAATTGTTTGAGGAGCTTTGGTAATATTGGCTGTTAAACCAACTGGTTGTGTGAGTGTATATTTAGTTGCATCAACTCCACTCAACGTACAATTTGAACTAACCACAATAGCATTTCCGGCATTTATAGCTGCAAAACTACCTATACCGTTAAAGCTTACTACGTCGGTTCCATCAATACCACTTAAACTTCCTGTAATTACTGCAGCATTTGTTCCATTGTATACTTTGTCTGTAGCCTGAGCAGCTGTAATGGTAAGGGTTTTTGTACTGACAAGCAATGCCTGTATTATATTGTTTGCCGGGTAATATGTTGCATTTCCGCCTTGTGATGCTGTTATAGATGTTGTACCAATACCTACAATGCTGACTGTAGTTCCGGAAATGGTAGCAACAGCAATGTTTGAACTTTGGTAGTTTATTGTAAGTCCTGAACTTGCAGTTGCTGTTAAATTAAAATTTGCACTACCATAAGATACTGTCGGCAATGCGCCGAAACTTATGGTCTGAGGATATAATCCTGAGAACTGAAAAGCATTGCCAATATTAGTTGTTCCATCGCTTAATTGCATTTGAATAATTAAACCGTCTCCCGGATCAACTGTTAATGGAATCCCTGCCGAAAAACTTGCAGTCCCACTGGCATTGGTTGTTGCCACTAAATTTAGATTACTTATACTACTGTTACGACTGCTCCCATCAATAGCATAGGATTCTGAAGTTAGAGTGTTGTTGTTAGTAATGCTTACATCCATTTTAAAAGAATAGCCAGCAACACTATTGTTGAATTGGTCTTTGGCAGTACAAGTTATGATTCTGGATGAATTTAATGCCAAAGCTGAATTTATAAAGGCTGTTGAATTTGAAGTAGGAGCACCGGCATTAATTATTTGAATTACACTATCGTTAATGTATCCGTATGCTTCAATTGTAATGGTTTTCGTTCCGGAAGTTGTAAGGAGTGCGTTGCCTCCTGATGGCTTTAATTGAATATTTGCAGCACTAATAATATAATCAGTTGGAGTCGTTAAAGTTGAACCTCCGATTTTAACTGCAGTTATTGCTGAACGCCAGGTTGAATTGTCAGAAAAACCAATATCGATATTATTATCTACATCATTGTTTGTTACATCCAGATTCATTATTGGCGGTGATAACATAGGAGCGGTATAATTTGTTATACTGATATCGTCGATATTTGCTCTGATTGTTGAAGATGATGGTGATAATGAAACGATGTTAAAGCGTACATTCCCTGCATGTTTTACTGAAAATACGGCAGGTGTTAAAACAGTATCTGATGATGTAACAGGATTACCAACATCACCCCATGTAAAACCTCCATCTGTTGAAAGCTGTAGTTTCCAGATTGCATTTGCATCAGTTCCGAATTTTGCATGATAAATTACAACTGTATCTGCACCGTCCGTTTTATCAAAATTCATATTCAAATTTCCTGCCTTTAACCTTACACTTTTAAGTCCGTTTTTTCTGTCGGAATCAGAAGTGCCAATTAATGCATCGTTCAATGTCCAGCTTCCCATCGAACATGAAACAGTAGCGGTTGCATATGAAGTTTTACTACCTGTTTCAAAATCTTCTTTCCAAACATAAGCTGATGTTGCGACGCTTGCTGTTGGAATCGTTAAACTGGTCTTGTAATTAATATTACTGCCGCTATTGGTAAAAGGATAAATCTTAAAATAATATAAAGTTCCTGGTGTCAGTCCTGTAAAAATTGCATTCTGAGCACCTTGACTAACTGTTTTTTGGAGGGTAGTTATACTTTCCGGAATGCTATCAGTAGGGGGGAGCATTTGGCTAAAACCAGAAGTACTTGCACGAATCAGATAGCCATCAGGTTGCACCGTCCCAACAGCATCTGTCCAATTCACTGTAATAGAACTATTCAAAGGTGATGAATTTGTAGCCAGAAAATTGCTAACATGATTACTCGGTTCTGGCTTTATAACAGCTGAGCCTCCCCAGATGGCCTGAACATATTCTGGATGATCGACAAAGGGATTTCTGTTGTGTTGCAATGTATTGTAATAGATGGCATTGTTTCTGTTGGTTTCTTTAGAACTTACAGGATCTGCATTGTGCCATGCCAGCATCATATCTATAAACCATTGTTTAAAATTATTTCCGGAAGAGTTTATAACTGCAGCAGATGTTGGATATGAAAAATTATTTACCCAGGCACTTAAACTGTCCATATAGCGGGTGGCCATGTATAAATAAGCCCTGGCAAAGTCCCCTTTGTATTCGTT
>CAZCBG010000138.1:0-6217 GCA_964496885.1 uncultured Bacteroides sp.
AATGCTGCCAGCGGAACACCTTCAGGCAATGTAGCACTTACTTCCAGCGGAGCTAGCGAACAGGATGTAACGGTCAATGGAATGGTAAACCCAGCTACTGCCATCAGCAGCCAATCAACGGCTACTCAAACCCAAACACTTGGTGGAACATTTACCGCTATATCTGTTACAGCAACCGGAATCGGATTAAGTTTTCATTGGTATAGCAAGGCTGATCAAATTCCTTCCGATGGCTTTGCTGTTGGCACCTCAACTGATACTTATACCCCATCGGCTGGTACTTTAGGTACATTGTATTATTATTGTGTGGTAACAGGCAGTTGCGGAACTGCAACCAGTACAATATCGGGTGCATTCATTGTAAATTGTCCTGCAGGAGATCAAACTTCTTATGGGAACGATACATGGATTGGTTATGGATATCAATGGACAGGAACTCCTGCTTTTACAAATTACATTGGTTATGTTACAGAAAATGCAACGTTTGATAGGGATATGGGTTCTGGAAGTATTACTGGAGCTACAACCAATTTATGTACTCTGCCTGCAACTTATTACAGCATAAGATATAAAATGCACAAAGACTTACCAGCTGGCTCTTACGCATTCACTTTGGGTGCTGATGATGGTGTCCGATTAAGTGTTGATGGGGGCGTTACATGGTTAATTGATGCCTGGTATTTACAAATATATTCGACCTACTCAAGTACTGTAACTTTGAGTGGTCCTACAGATTTTATTCTTGAATACTACCAATCAAATGAAATAGCAAGAGTCTCTTTTACACCATCCTGGCCCTCCCCTATAATATCGAAGCAGCCTACAAGCTTTGATCAACATTTCTGTTTAAATAGTATAGCTACGCAATTATCTGTAACTGCATCGGGGGCAGTCGGGTATCAATGGTATAGCAACTCCATCCAACTAAATAGCGGAGGCACTTTGATAGGAGGAGCTACAAGCAGTACATATACACCTTCAACAGCCACTTCCGGAACCTTCTATTACTATTGTATAGCAGAAGGCACTCATCAAACAATAATAAGTAATGTTTCCGGTGCAGTTGAAGTTTTAGCCATACCCTCAGCACCGAGTCCTCTAACAGCAACTCCTCCTACAATCTGCATTGGCTCAACATCGCAGTTAAATGCCACCGCATCTAACACCATACAATGGTGGTCAGCAGCTACAGGAGGAAGCTTATTGGGAAGTAGTGAAAGCGGAGCCAATTATACTGTAACACCTACATCCACCACTACCTATTATGCCGAAACAAATGGGAGTATAGTATCAGGAATTATAATCGGAGATCCAATTCATTCAGATATTCATTCAAATACTATTTATTGGCCTCAAACCGGAGGTTATGCATTTACACCCAATGTCGACCTAACAGTTACAGCAGTTCGCAGCTATTTTGGAACAAAAATATCAATATGGACCGACGCAGGCGATTTACTTGCAAGTCAGGATGTTAGCGGAGCGGAAGCTGAGTGGACTCAAACAGCTTTATCAACACCCATCACATTAATTGCCGGCAATACTTATATTGTAGGAGTATATTTAAATGTTGTAGATTATTTAAATGGTGGAAATTATTATGGGTCGAATACTTTAGGAAGCACATTTGCTTATGGCAGTATAGGTGATGGTTTTCAAGTTATGCTTGATTATAATCCGGTTACATTTGGGTATAATACTGGTACAGAAAAGCCACCTGTAGATCTGGTTTATCTGGGTGGGAATAGAATGTGTGAAAGTGCAAACCGCAGCCCTCTTAAAGTAACAGTTAATGCTCCACAATTGGGTCATGCTTTGAATTTTGATGGCGTAAACCAATATGTAGAAACTTCAATTGCGGTAATTCCTTCCACCGGTGATTTCACCGTCTCGGTATGGGCACAACATGATGCAACGCAAACCGGTGATTATATTGAAATATTATCACAAGGAACCTCCGGCAATGCTTTTTATATTGGCCGTAACACCTCCACCACCATGCGTTTTGGCGATACATGGGGAGAAACCAGCTTTGATTTACCAATAGATAATGAATGGCACAATTATACTGTGGTAAAAACAGCAACAAATGCATATTTTTATCTGGATGGTAGTTTGACTGCTACCCATGGCGGTACTATTGCCAATCCTTCAGCTACTACGCTCCGCATTGCACGTCAATACGGTGGGCTATTAGAATATTTCAAAGGAAGTGTTGATGAGCTTTATATATGGAATCGTGCATTGACTTCTTGCGAAATTGGAGCTAATTATAACAAAACCCTTATAGGAACTGAACAAAATCTGGCTCATTATTATGATTTCAATCAATCAAGCGGCAGTAATTTGCCAGACATGACGGGAACTGTCAATGGTACATTGTATAATAACCCAATCTGGGTAGCTTCCGGTGCAGGCATTACAGCTTCTTTCGATATAGCTGTTTCCACAACCGGATCTTCATCCATAACCACCACTACTGCTTCCGTTAGTGGAAATGTAACAACCGGAACAGCTTCCGAACGTGGTGTGGTATATAGTACAACTATTTGCCCAACCATTGCAGGAAGTAAACAAATTGCAACAGTTGCATCTGGTTCGGGATCATTCTTATCAAACTTAACAGCTTTAACCTTGGGCACAACTTATTATGCCCGTGCTTATGCTACAGATGGAAACGGCACAAGCTATGGAGCTGAAATTACTTTTACTACTTCATCCTGCATCAGCCCCAGCATCATCAGCCAATCAACCGCAACACAAACGACTTGTATAAATTCAGCTTTTTCTTCTATTTCAGTAACAGCAACCGGAGATGGTTTAAGCTACCATTGGTACAGCAAAGCTGACCAAATTCTTACCGGAGGCATTGCTGTTGGAACAAGTACTGATACTTATACCCCTTCGGCTGCAACTGCAGGCACCTTATATTATTATTGTGTGGTCACCGGTGATTGTGGAACGGCAACCTCTACCATATCGGAAGCCTTTGTGGTAAAACCATTAGCAATAGAAGTAATAAATACTAACGATGCAGGTTATGGTTCCTTGCGCGATGCAATAGCATCCATTTGCAATGATGGTATCATCACCTTCAATGCATCCCTCAATTCATCCACTATCACCCTTAGCAGTGGCGAATTGCTGATAGATAAAGGGCTTACCATAGATGCCAGCAGTCTTGCCAATGGTATTTCGGTGAGTGGTAATTCTATATCCAGGGTTTTTAAAATTGATTGCGGAAGTGCTGATGTGAACATTAAGAATCTTATTATAAAAAATGGGCTTACGCCTTACGAAGGTGGAGGTCTTTATCAATTATCTGCAGGAACAGTTAGCTTAACCAATCTTAGCTTCACAGGCAATACGGCGCTATGGGGAGGAGGTGTTTTTTTACAGGACGGTAGCCAAATCCATGTAAATTCAAGCATCAGTGGCAATACTGCAACAGCTACAGGCTCTGCAGGAGGAGGTTTTTATCAAAAGAACGGTAGATGCAGTTTTAGCAATTCTGAAATTAAAAACAATACTTCCCTCAATTTTGGAGGAGGCATTTATCTCGAAAGTGCAACTGCCAGCCTAACAATTGGCAATACTTCAGTCTCCGGAAACAGCGTCAGTGATGGCTCAGGAGGAGGAATGTTTATCAACAATGGAAATGTATGGCTAAACACAAATTCTCAGATTAATGGAAATCAGGCAAAATACCTCACACAGTTTGGAAACGGAGGTGGCATTTACCTTTTACACGGTAACCTGACGAGTAATTTTAGTGATGTAAAGAACAATGCTGCCGATAAGAATGCCGGAGGGATTTATGTTCATTATACGGATGCCTTTTTTGCATCAAGCGATGATGAAATTTCAGAAAATACGGCTGTAGTATCTGGAGGTGGCGTGTTTGTCTTCAATGGAAATCTCAGTTTTCTGAGAGCAAGCCTATCCGGCAACAGTTCTTCGGCTAAGGGAGGTGGTATTTATTACTGGGCACCCAACACGACCATCGTCATGGATTATTGCACGGTTTCCAATAATGAAACCAAAAATGGCAGCACCAACGATGTAAACTATGGTGGTGGTATCTTTATTGACAATGCTCATGTTGATATCAGCAATTCCACTTTTTCAGGAAATAAAGCCAGCAGAACCGATGCAAACGGCCCCAAAGGTGGAGCTATTTATCTGTTTAACGGTACATTGGATATTACTGAAACAACTTTCAGCAATAACCTGACGAATACAACTCAGGGTAAAGGGGGCGCTATTTTTAACGACTATGGTAGTTTAAACTGTAGTTCTCATTGTAGTTTTACGTCAAATTCAGCCGGAAGAAGTGGTGGAGCAATCTATGCCAACAATACTTCAACCATTACTGCGAACAACAGCAGTACGTTTACCTCGAATACAGCTGCACGTTTAGGCGGAGCAATCTACCTGCAAAGTGGGAGTATGACAAACGACAACTGTGTATTTAGTTTAAACAGTACAACTGGAAGCTTAGGTGTAGAAGCAGGCGGAGCGATTAATCATAATCTTGGAACTTCAATTACAAAGAATTCTAAAATATATAATAATTCATCCGTCAATGGCGGTGGTTTATATTTTAAGGACGGTTCAGCCTCCATCGTTAATTCCCTGCTCTATAATAATACAGCTACTAGTTATGGAGGCGGAATTTTTACTGAACTTGCTACTGCATCTTTTACGCTTACGAATTCAACTTTGTATGGAAACACTGCTACTACAGGAGGAGGCGGTTTTGCCAATGCTGCTTCTGCCAATGTTACCATCAACAATTCAATTTTATGGGCCAATACCGCTTCAGGAAGCGGAAAGCAAATAGGGAACTCAGGTTCAAGTCCTATTGTATTGAACTATAGCTGTTTCGGCAATGCAAGCAATGACGTTACGGGAACAACATCGCTAACAGCTTGTATCAATAATTATCCGGTATTTATAGATGAAGCAACTAAAGATTACCGTATAGCAGGGAATTCACCCTGTGCCGACGCAGGGAATAATACGTATTGTTCTGAAGCTTATGACATAAGAGGCATCGGCTATGCTCGAAAATTGGATAAAACCTCAACTTCTGCAGGACTCATTGATATGGGAGCTTATGAATATAAATATGGGTTTGACAATTCTTTTGTTGGTCCGGAAAATCCTTCACCTTTCAGTGCAACAGCTTCAGGTCCTTATCAAATTGATTTAGACTGGACGCTCAATGGAAATAGCGACCATGTGATTGTAGCATGGAATTCAGTCAACGCATTTGGAACACCATTAGGAACTTTATCAACAGGGAATGCGCTAACAGGAGGTGGAACTATTCTTTACAAAGGCAGTAATACTGCATTTATACATTTACTTTTAACAGCATCTACAACTTATTATTATAAAATTTGGAGCTATGATAACAATACAGTTTATTCTCAAGGTTCAACAGCAAGTGCAAGCACTGAAGATTGCATTAATCCATCCATCAATACTTCAACCATAACGGCACAAACTCAATGTCTCAATGGAACATTTACGCCAATTACTGTAACCGCAACAGGAACTAATCTGGTTTATCATTGGTATAGCAATGCTGTTCAAATTGCTTCCGGAGGCATTACTGTTGGAACAAGTACTAATACTTATACCCCTTTGGCTACTACTGCCGGTACGTTGTATTATTATTGTACGGTAAGTGGCGATTGTGGTTCAACACAAACCACTACAATTTCAGGTGCATTTACTGTTTATAATGCCTTTACTAGCGGTACTATTTCAAATACCGGACAAACCATTTGTTATAATACTACACCAACAATTAGCATTGGAAGCGCAACTGATGCCAGTGGTGGCGATAATACAATAACATACAGCTGGAGGTCTTCTGCTGATAGCTATACAGCCGCCATCAGCGGGGCAACATCATCTACTTACTTACCGTTATCAACATTAACTGCAACTATTTCATACAAACGTTATGCAAAAGACAATAGCTGCAATATTGTTCCAAGCGTTTCAACAGGAAGCTGGACAGTGAGTGTTCGGCCACAGTTCACATCAGGAGGTATAGCAACTGCGGGTGAAGCTGTTCCTTATGATGGAAATCCCTCACTTATAAACAACGTATTACTTGCCACTGGTGGTGATGCATCGATTACCTACCAATGGCTAAGCAGCACCGATAATTTTGGGACCATTACTACTACGATTGGAAGTA
>CAZCBG010000139.1:0-6129 GCA_964496885.1 uncultured Bacteroides sp.
ATATACACTTATTTAATTGAATAACAAAGAATTAAATTATAGAAGACCCCATAAATAAATTTATGCAGTTGCTGGCCATAGAAAACAAGATATACGAAATCAGAGGAGTAAAGGTCATGTTAGACTATGACCTTGCTGAATTGTTCCAAGTGGAAACAAGGACATTAAATCAGGCTGTAAAACCTAATCTAACAAGGTTTCCTGCTGATTTTATCTTTCGTCTTACTGCAATTGAATGGAAACTATGTTATCACAAATTGTGATGACATATCCGATAAAACGGTCTAAAGTTTCACCACCATTTGCTTTTACCGAACAAGGTTTGGCAATGTTAAGCTGTACCTTAAATTCAGAAAAAGCAATACAAGAAAATATTGCCATTATGAGAGTTTTTGTTTTTATTAGGCAGTATGCTTTATCTCATAAAGACCTGACAGCTAAACTCATGGAAGTTGAAACCAGATATTACAAACAATTTGACAATGTTTACGAAGCCCTTCGTTTTCTGTTAAATAAAGAAAATCAAGCTGTTGAACAAAAAGAACGTAAGCAAATTGGATATAAAACCTAGTGGGCGGTAAATGCTTAAAAATAATCTTAATTTTACTGTCAAACATTTGTTTACATTGATTTTTTATACGTTATTTTCACCTTAGTAAGTTGGAAATTTCTAAATTTGCAGAAAAATAAACATCTGAAAAAATACAGGGTAATTAAAGTTTCAACCATGTGGACAAAGGTTTCATTGACAATAAAAATAGAAGAAACATTGAATGAAATGCTGAGAGATGGATATGAAATCATAACAGTTTCATTTACAAATAACCGTTTTCGGATACCTATTGCTTACATTACCGCGTGCAAATAAATTTGACTCTAAAAATTTATTGTAGATTACATTGGCTTGATTTTTACATTCTATCTTCCCAACCTTGAGGTTGGAATGCAATATCCAACTTCTTTCTTCCGTGTTCCATCTTCCAGCATAAAGTCCAGCCTCAAACAATATTTTCAAAAACTCAAGCTTCATCTCAAAAAAATATCTAAATTTGTACACTTATTTTTCTGAAAACAAACATCAATAATATATTTTTATGAATCTTCAAGAAATGAGAGCAAACCGCAAGGTAGTAGTCTCTTACAAATATCAGTTAGCCCCCATTGACAAGGGGTACAACAACAGAACGTTGTATGTAAATGTAGGTGAAAATATTATTAAAGAAAAACCAGTCAGTCAGGAAATGAAAGATAAATTCATTGGTGGCAAAGGATTTGGTTTAAAACTGCTGTGGGATGCAACCCGTCCCGACACCAAATGGAACGATGCAGACAATGAAGTGGTAATAGCCGGCGGACCTATATGTGGTATAACCCAATATTCAGGTACAGGGAAATCAATTGTAGTAGGAATTTCTCCTCAAACCGATTCTATCATGGACAGCAACGTAGGTGGTTTCTTCGGTCCCTATTCCAAGTTCTCGGGCTTTGATGCCGTTGAATTGCAAGGTATTTCCACCAAAAATGTTATTGTTTTCATCAATGGCATCGATGGTGAAGTTGAAATTTTTGAGGCACCCGAAGGTTTGTCTTACGACAGTCACTTATTGGGTGAAGAATTACATGAAATGTTTGCCGATACCGAAAAAGACAAATACAATGTTGCAGTTGTTTCCAGTGGTAAAGCGGCTGAAAACTCATTAATCGGTATGCTTAATTTTACTTTCTATGATATGAAACGTAAAGTCGTCCGTTTAAAACAAGCCGGGCGTGGTGGTTTGGGAACTATTTTCCGTCAGAAAAACATTTTAGCACTGGTAGCCAAAGTGCCAGGTGTTAAAGGTAACCTCAACAATGTGGTTGATTTGCCAGCTATCATGGAACGTGGACGCAAATTCAACAAAGAAATGCGCGATTTGGACGATTCACAATGCGAAATGCGCTCAAAAGGCACAGCCCACCTAGTGGAAGTAATGGATGCTTATGATTTACTGCCTACCCATAATTTTAAATTCGGAAAACATCCCGATGCATATAAAATCAACTCTGAAGTCTGGAAAAGTTATTTTACCCAGGGAGTACCTGACGGTTGCTGGATAGGTTGTAACATGGCCTGCGCAAAAGGCGTTGACAATTATGAACTAAGATCAGGTCCATACAAAGGACAAAAAGTTATTGTGGATGGTCCTGAATATGAAAATGTTGGCGGATTGGGTTCCAACTGCGGTATTTTTAATCCGGATTATATCATTGAATCGAATTTCTATTGCGACACTTACGGTATTTGTACCATAACCTGGGGTACTTTGATGGCATTTACCATGGAGTGTTGGGAAAGAGGGATATTGAATGCTGAACGCACTGGTGGATTGAAATTTAACTGGGGCAATGCAACGGATGCTATGGAAGCACTCCATCAGCTTGCTCGTGGCGAAGGATTCGGTAAAATTGCCGGTATGGGCATCCGCAAAATGAAACATTATTTTGCAGATCAGGGCTGGGCCGAATACAGTGTTATGCAGGATTTTGGAATGGAAAACAAAGGACTTGAATATTCTCAGTATGTTTCTAAAGAATCATTGGCACAACAGGGTGGTTATGCCATGACCAACAAAGGACCTCAACACGATGAAGCCTGGTTAATATTCATGGATATGGTAAACAACCAAATCCCAACATTTGAGAAAAAAGCAGAAGCATTGCATTATTTCCCAATGTTCCGTACCTGGTTTGGTTTGATGGGCTTATGCAAACTTCCCTGGAATGATGTAGAACCTGAAGACAATAAATTAATGGACGAACCAGGCAAAGTTCCTGGGCACGTTGATAATTATGTAGCTATTTACAATGCAGTTACCGGTAAAACGATTGATAAACATGAAATCATCCGTCAATCGGAAAGAGTATATAATTTCCAGCGTATTTTCAATATCCGCAGAGGATTTGGCCTTAGAAAAGACGATGCACAGCCTTATCGTGCTGCAGGACCTGTAACAGTAGAAGAATACAATTCCCGTCAGGAACGCTATGATAAGCAAATGTTAGAACTCATTGGTATAGATCCTAGTGGAAAAACTGATGAGGAAAAAGTAGCCATCACCCGTGCCTACCGCGAAGACCGTTATGAACAATTGCTGGATGCTGTTTACACCCGTCGTGGCTGGAACAAAAACGGTGTGCCTACCATTTCACATCTTAGAACCTTAGGAATGGATTTACCACAATTACTTGAAGTAATTACTCCAATGCAATAATAGGATTTAGTTAAAAAAAGCCAGTCGCTCGACTGGCTTTTTTCTTATTTAAGCTATTTTGAGAATCTGTTAATATTAAAAAATTATTTATTTGGTTTTACTTCCTGACTTTGTTTCAAACCTTCCATTTTGTTTTTATAGGCACTGTCGTTGGGTTTGATATTCCCTGCTTTCATATAATATTCCCTTGCCGATTTTGCATCGCTTAAAGCACTACACACATCTCCCAAATACAAATATTGTTCATAATTCAATGGATTCAGGGGCAAACAATTGTTCAATAATAATAGTTTTGCTTCGTTGTGTTTTCCTGTCAAGCCCAATAAAACCGCTTTTTTATAATAAAAATACCAAATTGGATTATTTACAATGGCCTCATTAACCAGGGATAATGCTGTTTCATAATCTTTATCATCTGTTAAAAATTCAATTTGGTATAATTTAGGTAAAATAAATTTTGGATTAATAGCAGTTGCTCTTTTAAAATAGATTTCAGCGCTATACCGGTCACCAAGTTTTATATTAATTTCAGCTATCAGAAAAAACAAAATTTCTCCTGTATTTGATAATTTTTCAGCTTTATCATAGTTAAATTTAGCTTCTTGTAAAGAGCCATTAAGTTGTGAATTATATCCCTTCTGAAGCAATTCCCAATATTCTTCATTACTGTTTGTTTCACTGTTTACAAGCGCAATATATAAATCCAAACTTGAAAGTAAATCCTTATCGGAAATGGCAGACATGCTTTGCTTCACATTCTCAATAAACATTCGCTTATCTTTTTTTACAAGCGAATTGAAAGCTTTAAATAAAGCATAATAAGGTTGAGGTTCATTTGATTTTTGTTGAGAAAAGTTAGCAATCGCAGTATCGTTGAAGATATAGCCGAAATCTCTAATACTTTCGTTAAGTAATTTGCAAATTGTTTGAAAATCATTACTCCAGCCCATTTCATTCAATTCTTTGTTTATTGACGGGAAATTTTTAAGTTTATCCCAATTAATACTGTCAAAACCAGTAATCTGTTTAATTCTGGGAACAGTAGTAATTATTTTTGCAAGGGCTTCGGTAAATAATTTAAATTGATAATCCTGGTACGTTTTTTCTTCAAACAAGGCTAGTTTTTTCTTTCGAAAAATTGTGTTCGATAGCGTTAAATTTTTTAAAATATATTGCTTTTGGTTTTCAATATTACTTGACCTAGAAGCCGCATCTATCTCATTTTTAATTGAAATCAAAAAAGTATCGACCTGAATCAAGGATTCAAAAATGCTATCTTTAAGAACAAACAATTGTTTTAAATTTTGTTCAGTACTATTTGATTTAAAATTATCTAATTGTTTTGTAAATTGATTATTTGAATGCCATATTATTTGATCGGCAAAATCAGTTATACTATCTTTGGCCGAAACATAAAAAGAATATTTTGTCAGCAACGAATCTTTACTCCAAAGTTTACTTAGATTTTTAAATGCACTTAAATAAGCTCCGTTTGAATAAGCTGCATTTGCATCCGTTATAATTTCATTATATATTTTATATCTGGGCCATAATTTTTCGGGTATACTTATTGATTCAGATTCCGCTTCCTCCAGTTTAAATTTCATTTCCTTAATTAAACTCACTTTAAATTTCGGGAAAGACAGGACAACCCCTTTGACATTTTCGTTCTGCATAAGCAACTTAGGCTGAGCTGTCTGGATAGAGTTGAATGCTTGGATTAATTTTATTTCGCTTACTTTCTTTTCAGCATCTTTACGGCTGAGTGTCCAATCCTGTTCTTGTTGTGGTTTTGCCAGAAAATAAACCATCTCAGCTTGATTGAAAAGTTCAGCAGTTGGATTAATCACTCCTGAAGAATCTGATAATTCAAATACTATTATTTTACCTGTTTTGCTTAACATGCTTTTTGAAAAAACCAAAGAGGCTTTTTGGGCACTGACATTCGAAATGATAAGAATCAAGAAAATCAATAAAAGCATTTTATTGAATTTTAATTTGATTGAAAAAATGTTTTGAATATGATGAGAATAACTGTATATCAAATTTTTTCGGGGATAAAGTCTCATACGATTTATTTTTAAACGCTTTAAATGAATAAAAGGATATCAAATTTATTTTGATTCTTCATACAAAATTACATCAATTTCTAAACATAGAAAAATCAATTGAATTATTTAAGTAATTTCAGACCGATGTTAAATGTGTAATAATTTTTAAGCGTGGGAAACGAAATATCTGCTGCTGAAGAAATCGGATCAGTACCGTCAATATAATACCTTACATCAAAAGAAAGAAAGAATAAGTCAATTCCGCCACCATAAAAATATTTAACACTAATGTTTTCGATATTATTTTTGGTAATAGGTGTGAAGTTATAGTCCGATGAAATTGAATTTCCAATAACAACACAAGCTTGTACTCCTCCAAAACCATGCAATGTAAATTTCTTATGTTTTACTACATTTACGCCAACAACCAGCGGGATATTAATGGTATGTAATGTAACAGATTGTTTGTAAATGCCATTTGCAGGTATATAATTAATCATTCCGGGTACATTTTCAAATAATCCGTCTTTCTTTTGGTAATACACTTCTGGTTGAAGATATATCCTGCTATCCGAGCGCGCATAAATACCAATTTGAGAACCCTGATACAACTGAGTTTTATCCTGTTTGAAATTATCAAATTTGAATGCAGGTTTACTCCATGCATATTTAATACCAAATCGCTGAGCGCTACAGCAGTTTTGGATAAATAAGCTTACTAATAAAATAAAAAATAACTTTTTCATTTGTTTATATTTTTTTAAATTACTGAAATAGTTATCGTTATAACAATTAAGTTAATGAATTGTATTCAAGTTTCGCCAATG